>DAOPYA010000061.1:0-25888 GCA_035352635.1 Candidatus Rifleibacterium sp. | reverse complement strand
ATTCGCTGTCTTCGGCGACCTCGAGAAGATCAATCTCGACGGCGGTGTGAGTTGCGTGCAGGGCAAACTCTATTTCAAACAGCGACAGTTCGTCATAGAAACTGGCGAAATCAATTTTGGCGGGGTCGATAACGGGCTTGACCCGCATATTTATGTTAAGTCAGAAGGTCAGATTCAGAGCACCAGAATTTTTCTGACCCTGAATGGCCGCATCTCATCGTTCACTCCACAGATATACTCGACGCCGCCAATGTCTGAAGGCGACATTCTCGCACTGCTGACCCTCGGTCGCAACCTCGACAGCGCCATGCACACCGACACTAAAGAACTCTTCGAAACCGAAATTCTCGAAGGCCTTAAAAATTCATATATTTCGGCGCTCATTGGTAATACAATATCGACGGCACTGAACCTTGATGAGCTTTTTCTTTCTTCGCTGTTCGACCGTACCTCTGGCAAATCACGCCCCTACATCAGGGTTGGCAAGTATTTTGGCAAAAATATCTTTATGGCTTACGAGGGTTCAATGGAACAGGGGCAAAAGGAAGCCTACATTTTCGAGTATCGGCTGCCCAAAGGGTTCGTTGTCACCATTGAATTCAAGGAACCTGAACAAGAGCAGCAGATAGGGGTAAGATACGACTGGAGATTCTGGTAAACAGAACGATCAGGAGCTGAACGGGGATGATTCTCGACAAACTTGAATCAATCGTGAATGTACGCGCCAATGAATGGCGCGAAACCGGCTTTTTCTGGGGTTTCACTTTTTTGTGCTGGTTCGCGATGGCTTTTGGCGACTCAATTTCAGATACCCTGTTCATAAAGAGGGCCGGGGTCGAGAATCTGCCGGCCATGTTCATGATCTGTTCCCTTTTTGCAATTCCGGTAAGCATTCTGCTTACCATTCTTCACGGGCGCATCGAGAAGCGCAATCTGACGATTGCTTCCGGGGCCGTTTCAGCTCTGGCAATCGCTGCTGCCGTTAAGTTTATTCTCAGCGGCGATACGACCTCAACCGCTGGTTGTTATGTTCTATATTTTATCAGCAATCTGCTGATGTTTGTGATGCCGGTAGTTCTCTCAGTCCTTATGGGCACCCAGTTCAACGCGCTTAAGGCTAAAAGACTCCTGCCGATCATCTTTACCGGTGTAATCGGCGGCAGAATCGCCGCCGGTTTGAGCCTGCACTGGTTGGCAGCCAACCACCCGGTGCCGCAACTTCTTCTGGTGTGGCTGATGATTCACTGTCTGGCCATCATTTTTTTCTTTTTTGGCAGTGGCAGCTTTATCAAACCGCAAATTCAGAATTTTTTTACCAGAACACCCGAACGAAAGAGGGTCAGGCTGCCCGAAAAATTCAGAAACTTTGTGCGCAGTCTTCTTGATTCCAGACTGGTTCTCTTTCTGGTCTTATCAGCTGTCTGCGCTAATCTGTCATACTATTTTGCTGAATTTCAGGCGGCCTCAATCTTTAACAGCAGTTTTGCCAGCGAAAATGAACTGGCGCAGTTTTATGGGCTGTTTACCATCTTTGCCAGCCTGTTTGCCTTTGTTTTTCAGGGCATCATCACCGGCAGCCTGATTCAAAGACTCGGTATCAGCAATACGAATCTTATTTACCCAGGTCTGGTGCTGGCCGGGTTTGCCGGCACTGCCGCTTCTTACACTCTTATTCCGGGCACCGGCCTTAAATTCATTCAGGTCGGGTTGCAGAACGCCCTTTATCAGCCGGTTAACAGCCTGTTTTATAACGCGCTCCCCCCCAGAGAAAAAGCACGTATCATTACGGTCAACGAAGGTATTCTGCAGCCTCTTGGCACGGTTTTTACGGGCCTGGTGCTCTTCTTTGCAGACAAACAGGGTGACCTGGTCAGGTTTTTGCCGCTGCTCGCCTGTGCTTTTTGGGTCGGCGTTGCCATCTTGATGCGAAATCCCTACCGTGAAAGCCTTCTTAAGCTGCTGCGCAGCTCAAACCTGGATTTTTTCAAGAAAGGCGACCTGCAGAAGCTTAACCTTGATCAGAAGACCCTTGACCTGCTTTTGAACAGCCTTGATACCGCCGATGAAGAAACCGCAGCCCTGGTTATTCAGTTGATCGTGACCCATGGCGACCGGGGCAGTCGCGAACAGTTGACCGGCCGCCTCGGTCATTTTTCTGATGAACGCAAAACAGAAGTGTTGCGTCAGATATGCCTGCCGATCGATCATTTTTCATCGGAATTTTTATTTAAATGTCTCGATTCTTCAAGCGAAGACCTTAAAAAAGAAGCTCTGAAGGCCCTGACCATTTTTCCTACCTCGGCGAGGTTGCGCGACCGGGTTCTGCCATTTTTGGCCAGCGAATCAGAGATTTTGCGCCGCTTTGCATCGATTATTTTTGTTAAAAATGGCGATCTCGACCAGATGATTCAGTCGCTTGGGGTAATTCAGAATTATTTAGCTGGCAACACTGACAGCGAAGTCCTCAAAGGCATCGAAATGCTGGGTTTGTCAGGTGATGAACGCTTCTGGGTCAATCTGAAACCCTTTCTCAGAAACACTGATACCAGAATCAGGCATGCCGCAGCACTCGCCTTCGAAAAAATTCTTCACAACGGAGATTCTGACGAACATTACGAAATCATCGGGCGCCTGGTCAAAGATGATTCCAGAGAAATTCGCTTTCTCGCCCTGAAAATGCTCACCCGCCTCAGCGATGCCAAATGGTTTTACCATGTCGTCGAAGGCCTCTCTGACTCTAGCCCGCGCAACCGAAAGCTGGCAGAAGAAATTCTCATCGCCCATTATGACGACAAATTCAGCGAACTGATCATGGTTCTTGAGAGCAGCGAAAGCTCTCTGCATGCCCGGGCCGCCGTGGCCGGCATTCTTGCCGCCTCACAGGACAGCGGTGTGCGTGACTACCTTCATCACTTCGGCCAACGCGTCATTCTGCAACTCTACGAATACAAACTCGAAGAATTCGTTATCAATCGAGAGCTGCGCCGCGAAAACTCGGTCTACCTTAAAATGCTTCTTAAAGAACGCGCCTGGGCGCTTACCCGCCTGATTGTCTGTTTGATCGCACCCGAGCAGAACCGCGAAGCCCGCGATCTTTTTAAAAGCCTTTATTCAAGCAACGAAGAACTGGTTAACAATGCCATCGAAGTTCTACAGAACATGGGCGAGAGACAACTTGTCTATCATATTATTCCCATCCTCGAAAATATTTCGCTCGACCAGATTGCTGCCTACGCCATGAAAGTTTTTTCGCTGCGCGAAAAAGATCTGCGTGTTATTCTCGGAAAATACCTTAATTCATCAGATAATGAATTGAAAGAGGCGGCTATTTACACGGTTTGTATTGCTGAGATTCCTGAGTTGATGCCGGTATTGAAAAAAATTGAATCAGATGCCAACCTTGCGGCTTCGGTGGCGGCAACCTGCCGATGGGCCATCGAAAACTTGAAAAATCGCGGGATAACCCTGCAGTTCAGTTGAAAGAAACCTATGATCATCATTGAAAGAATACTTTTTTTGAAGAGAATCTCGATTTTTTCGAGTCTATCGAGCTATGAATTGCGAAAAATTGCTGAAGTCGTCGCCGAAGAAGAATTCGAACCGGGCGAGATAATATTTTCTGAGGGCGAATTCGGCGAAAGCATGTATCTGGTGGTTGACGGTAAAATTTCGATTTTTACCGGGCGTGCCCCGGCTATTAAAGTGCTCGCGAGCTTCGATAAGGGCAATTTTTTTGGCGAGATGGGGCTTTATGACGATAAACCCCGAGCCGCAGCAGCCATTGCTGATAATCATTCGCGCACCCTGGTATTGCGAAAAGGCGAATTTTGCGACCTGATCAGCGAATTTCCCATGGTAGCCCTCGGCATCATGAAAGAGCTTAACAACCGTATCAGAGCTACCAACAAAAAACTTGATCTTATCGAAAAAAATATCGTCGATAGCACAAGTCGCCTCTATTCACGCGAATACTTTATCGACTGCATGAAGTCGATGCTGAACCGGGCCGGCAATGAAAAGGCCACCGTCGGGTTTCTGCTGATCAGGCTGAAAAAGATACATTTCAACGAGGGCGAAGGCTCGGCAACTGAACTCGAAAAATTCAAAGCCGATCTAATTCGCGAACTAGGCCTGCGCCTTGAATCATTTATTCGTGAATCCGATATGCTCTGCCGCTTTGACGACTGCAGCATTCTGCTCATGATTCCAGAGTTCAACGCCCGCAGCACCCTGATGTTTCAGGCACGCATCACTGATGATCTCAACCGGGTTCTCATAGATTTCGAAACCGGGCGGCGACTCTACGCAGACCTTGAATTCAGACCGCTGGTTTTTCCTGAAGACGCCGCGAATGCTGAACTTATTATTAAAACATTTGAGACGACCTGATGCCGCAAAACCAGCAAATGGCAAGGCTTTCATTTCTGATTGCCATAATATTCACCGCCCTGGCCGGGGCGATTATGTATTTGCCAGATGTTTCAGAACAAATTGGCTGGTATAACTCTTCTGAGTTCCATATTGCCGCCCTGACTCTCGATGTGCCACACGCGCCAGGCTACCCGCTTTTCACCAGGCTGGCCAGTTTAGCGGCCGGGTATTTTCCAGGGGCATCGGTCGCAGCACGTATCAACCTGTTAACCGCTCTGACCGGCATAATGGGGGCTGTTCTTCTCACCTGTCTGCTGCTGGTCGCCGGTTGTTCGGGGCCCACCGCAGCCCTGGCCGGGCTTCTTCTTCTTGCGGTGCCAGAATACCGTAACCAGTCTATAATGGCCGAAGTCTATGCCCTCGAAATCTGCTTTATTTTGCTCGGGTTGCTGGTTGGCCTGCTTTTCGAACGTGGCCGCACCGGTAGCCTGCTGGCTCTGGCTGCGGGTCTGACCGGCGCCATGGGAGTTGGTCATCGGCCAACCTTTGCCCTGTATGCGCTCACTCTTTTCTTCTTCATCAGGGCTGCCAGGCCGGCAATAAAACCGGCAGCACGTTTCTGGGTATTTCTTTTTATCGGGGTTCTGGCAGGCCTGATACCTTCTTTTGACCTGTATTTCAGGCTGCAGAACCCGGCCCGGGTATTGCTCGATCCGATGATCGGGCACGGGATCGAAGGCTTTTTTAAAGTCTTCACCGGCACCGTTTACGGTGGCGGTCTTTTTGTGTTCTCGCTGCCCGAAGTTCTAACCAGATTTTTGCATTTTCTCAGCACCGTCATCAGGGAAGGCGGGGTCTGGTTACTGCTTGGGCCTGTATTTTTTCTGCTGCCCGGGCCGGCAAGAGAGAATCGTGCCTTAAAACTTGCCTTGACAAGTATTCTTCTCATAAATCTCGGCTTTGTTCTTAATTACAACGCCTTCGAAGCCCAGACCATGCTCTTGCCTTCATTCATGGCTCTGGCCGCCCTGGCCGCCCTGGCAGTAGATCAGATCAGCCATTACCGTCTTAAAGCAGCCGCCTGCGCAGCTATTGGCTCTACGGCATTATTCTGCTTCTATATGCAACCGGCATCTGTCGATAGCCCGGCGTTCTATGTAAAAAATGCCATGAAGAACCTGCCCGACAGGGCTATGCTCCTGATGAGCAACGACGTAGAATTCAAGCCCTACTGGTATTTTCGTCTCACCGAAGGATTTCGCAAAGACCTTGCCATTCAACTGGTCGATAAAATCGAAAATAACGAACTCCAAACCCTAAAACCTGTCATTGAGAGGCAGTTGCTTTATGGCTCACTTGTGTATCCAAAAGACAGTCTGATGCAGTTGACCGCCTCTTATTCGGTTGAAGCAGCAGGCTATCTGCATAAAATTGTGCCCTCAGGCAACTGGTCGGTTCAAGATAGCCAACTTGTTCCCTCAGAAACTTTATCCATAGTATCTTCTGGCTGGCCAGCGACATCTGCTGCAAACATTCATTTTCCCGGCGAAGTTTTTAATTACCAGTATGCTGTGACCACCACCAATGAACGGTTCAAAAATATTGCGGTTGTAACCCTGCTCGTTGACGGCGGAGGCTTGACGCTCGGCGATCACGGCATTCTTGTCGGCCACGATCTGCATTTTCCCTCAGAATTTTTTGGTCGCAACGGCAGGCCGGCAACGGGCAGGTTCGTAGCCACCCGGTCACTTGTTCTGCCTGAGCGCCTGTCACCGGGCAAATATCGAATTCTTTTGTATGCCTTCACTGCCGATAATGGTTGGCCCGAAATCTGGACAGATTTTTTGCCCCACGATGTCAGCATCTTTAACATTGACGGCTTTCTTGAAGTTTTTGCTCTGCGCAATGGTCTCACCGGCCGACCTCTGGTTAAAACACTTACCATCAGCGAGATTCTTAACGAACCATCTCTCAAAGCGTTGGGCAATGATTCGGTCAAGCTGGCTGAATTCGAGGTTCAGCCGCATTCTCCACTTTGACTTGAATTTATTCAGGCTGGCGGCTATAATTCGAGCCTGCCATTCAATCATCAGGAGAAAACTTTGCCCCGTAATCTGCTTGTAGAAACAGGGTTTCCTTTTCTTGCCAACGATTCTTTCGGTTATGAACTCCCGGATTTCCGTGAGGTCTTTTCAAAAATCCTTCGGCAGGAAAAAATTGAATTCAGCCGGGTGCGCTGCTGGATCTCGCAGTTTCGCGTTGCCATAATGGTTGAAGGGCTTTCTGATTCTGCCAATGCAGTGGTCAAAGAAATTCGAGGCCCGAAGGCCAGTGCTGCTTTTGACTATAACAATCAGGCGCTGCCCGCCGCCAAGGGTTTTGCAGCCGCTCAAGGCCTTGAATTAAAAGATTTGAGTATCCGGGAAATCGATGGCGAAAAGTATCTTTTTGCCACCAGAACGGTTGCAAGCCAGCCGCTCGAAGCAAGCCTTTCCAGAATTCAAAAGGCTCTTCTGGTTTCGATTCCGTTTTATACCCAGCCATGGCGCTCCCGCAGCGTTTTTCCGCAGCCGCCACTCTATTTTACCGCCTGGCTCGATGACCAGCACCTGCCCCTTGAATTCGAAGGAGTTAAAAGCATTAAGGCAACCGCGGGCCGGCAATTTTCCCGCCTTGATTTTTGCGAGCTGACCGGGGTTGATTCGTTTTTGCAGCAGATGGATAAATTCGGCCTGATGACTGAACCAGCCGAACAAAAAAAGGTTCTTGACGCACGAATCCGCTCAATCCTTCCCGATGGCTATCGCCTCAGAGCAGATGTTCAGCGCTTGCAAAGGCTTTGTCTTTTTTCTGAAAGCTTGCATCCCATGCTGGTCAGGTTTAATCCAGAATTTCTTGAACTCCCCGAATCGGTGATCAGCCGGTATCTGACCATGAATACCGATTACCTGCCCTGCGAAGATGCCCACGGCAAACTTGTGCCTGCGGTTATTGCCCTTTCAATTCTCGAAAAAAACACCGGGTTTGAAGCAGCCAGCCGCGCCATCGCTCTAAACGAAAAATTCAGCAGCCTGCTGACGGTCTTTCAACAAGACGCAAACTCTTTGTCTGAACGCCTGAGCCGCATCGCCGAAAAACTGCAGGCCTGCAAGGGCATGTCTCCTGACGCCACCACTGCAATGGCTCGCTGCGCCGCCTGGATATCACCAATTCTCAAGTTGAATCGTGATTCAACCCAGACCATGATGCTGATGACTCTTCTGCAAGAAGGCGAAAGCACTGAAATTGCAAAAAATCTTCCCAATACCGGTTTTGCTATGGTTTTGCACTGCATCACCACTCTCGAAAGCTGCAAACCTTTTGTGGCCGTCCTCCAGGAGATGTGCAGCTATTTTGCCGGGCGCATTCCAACACCCCAGATTCCGCTCGCTCAGATGATCAGCCTCTCAATTCTGATGCGTGCCCACGCAAGACTTGCCGGACGCATGGTAGTTTCCCCACGGCGAATTTTTACCCTTCTAAAAACCGCCAGTATCAGGGTTGATATTTTCAAGGCGTTCAAAGAAATCTTTTCCGACTTTGAGTTAGACCGACGAAGCTGGTTTGAGCAGGTTGCCGAAGAAGTGTTGCGCGAAAATCAACTCGAAATTGCCGGCGACAGCTATTATTCAGCCGGCGAGTTTGACCCATGCTCTTTTTATGAGGCGGCCCGGGCCTGGAAAGACCCGCAAAGCCTTGATATCGAAGGCTTCTCATCTCTTTTTTCAAGAATTCGCAGCAAGGTTGAACGAGTTGACCACAGCATTTCAGAGAAGCCATGCTGTGAACTTGAATCAGAGATCGCCACCAGACTTGACGCTCTCGAAACCATGCAGGGAATCGATTACCTCGCCATTTATCAGTTTTTCAAAGAAGAAAGAGTTAACATCGAAGCATGTCTGCTCAATCTTCCGGCAGTTCTCGATGAAAGCAATCCGGCGATTATGCCGCGACTGGCAATCTTGCAGAGATTGTTCAGACAGATTGGCCGCCTGCCGTTCATCAAAAAAGAAAAATTGAAAAATGACTGATTCGAAAACTTTCTATTTTTTTGTTTCTGAAGTAAAATCATCACATTTCCGGTAGGAGAAAATAATAATGGCAACTGAAGATCGCAGCAATAATACAGACAACAATGATGACGTTTCCGGCCTGCCGGTAGGCCCGGAAATTTATCCTCTTCTGCCACTGCGTGATGTGGTGGTATTTCCATACATGGTCGTGCCTCTTTTTGTAGGGCGCAAAAAATCGATACGCGCCATCGAAGAGGCAATGCTCAAGAATCGCAAGATTATTCTCTGCTCCCAGAAGCAGGCAAAAACCGATGACCCTGAAGCAGCCGAACTGTTCGAAACCGGCACAGTAGCCGAAATCCTTCAGTTGCTGAAACTGCCTGACGGCATTCTTAAGATTCTCGTAGAAGGCACTACCAGGGTCAAAATCAAGCGCTTTACCCGCCTCGACGAATACTTTGAAGTCGAAGGCGAACGCATTATTACTGAAGATCGCAAATCAATCGAACTGCAAGCCCTGATGCGCAACGTCATTACCCTCTTCGAGCAATATGTAAAACTTAACAAGAAAATTCCGCTTGAAGTCATAATGGTTGCCAATAATGTCGAAGAACCAGGTCGCCTGGCCGACATCATAACTGCCCACCTTAACCTGAAAGTTGAAGAAAAACAGGAAATTCTTGAAGCCTTTGAACCTCGCGAACGTCTTGAAAAAATCGCGGCCATTCTTAACCGTGAACTTGAGATCATGATGGTCGAGAAAAAAATCCGTGGCCAGGTTCGCAAGCAGATGGAACAGATTCAAAAAGAATATTACCTGCGCGAACAGATGAAGGCAATTCAGAAAGAACTCGGCGACGCCGATGAACGCACCGAAGAAGTCGAAGAACTGAAAGCCGCGATCGCCAAAGCCGGCATGCCCGAAGAAGCCCGTGAAAAAGCCGATAAAGAACTTGCCAAACTTACCAAAATGCCCCCAGGGTCAGCAGAAGCAACGGTTTCGCGCAATTATATCGACTGGCTGGTGGCCCTGCCCTGGAAAAAGCAGACCCGTGACCGCATCGACCTCGTACGCTGCCAGGAAATTCTTGACGAAGACCATTTCGGTTTGAAGAAGGTTAAAGAAAGAATTCTTGAATACCTTGCCGTCTGCCATCTGAAAAAATCAATCAAAGGCCCGATTCTTTGCCTGATTGGCCCTCCAGGCGTCGGCAAAACGTCACTGGGCAAATCAATTGCCAGGGCATTGAATCGCAAGTTTGCCCGGATTTCTCTCGGTGGCATGCGTGATGAAGCCGAAATCCGCGGCCATCGCCGAACCTACATCGGTGCAATGCCTGGTCGAATCATTCAGGCCTTGCGTGATACCGGTTCACGAAACCCGGTTATTCTTCTTGACGAAATCGACAAGATGGGCATGGATTTCAGGGGCGACCCAAGCTCTGCGCTTCTAGAAGCGCTTGATCCCGAACAGAATCATGCTTTTTCCGATCATTATATCTCGACTCCTTATGATCTTTCAAAAGTTCTGTTTCTAACCACAGCCAACGTGCCTCATACTATTCCCGGGCCGTTGCGCGACCGCCTCGAAGTTGTTTATCTCCCCGGCTACACCGAAGAAGAAAAGGTACAGATTGCTAAAAAATATCTGATACCCAAACAAATTGATGCCAACGGCATTAACAAACATAAAATCACTATCGATGAGTCCGCCGTCACCGATGTCATCAGAAAGTTCACCCGGGAAGCCGGCGTTCGCAATCTTGAACGTGAACTCGCTTCAATTTGCCGCAAAATTGCCCGCGATATCGTTCTTGGCAAGCTCTCAACCATTGCCGGCGACGGCAAAGAGAAATTTGCCCTGAATGTCATCGATACCAGCGTCGAAAAGTATCTCGGAATCCCCAAATATCATAACGACAAGCGCGAAGGCAAAGACGATATCGGCCTGGTGAACGGCCTTGCCTGGACCGAAGTCGGCGGAACCACTCTGCCAATCGAAGTTGTAGTCATGCCAGGGCGCGGCAAGATTATTCTGACCGGCTCACTCGGCGATGTTATGAAAGAATCAGCTCACGCCAGTCTTTCATATTTGCGCAGCCACGCTGACGAAATCAATATGCGGCCGATCGATTATGAATCAATCGACCTGCACATCCATTTTCCCGAAGGAGCCGTGCCCAAAGACGGCCCATCAGCAGGGATCGCCATTGCCACAGCCATTTATTCTGCCCTGAATGAAGTTCCGGTTCGTAATGACTTTGCCATGACCGGCGAAATTACCCTGCGCGGCAAAGTTTTGCCCGTCGGGGGCATCAAAGAAAAACTTCTTGCCGCCCATCGCCAGAATATTACCAACATTATTCTTTCAAGTGATAACGAAAAAGAACTCGAAGAAATACCACCACAGATTCTTAAGAATCTCGTAATCCATAAGGTTTCCCTGGCATCAGAAGTCTTAAAACTTGCGTTGAATGGTAAGCCAAAGAAAACGCCTCTGGTTTTCAGCAAACGCGCCCTCGGAACCGAAGCCAAAAAGAAGTCCGGTAAACGGGCCGGAGCAAAAAATGACAATTAAGATTACTGCTGCAACATTCAGCGCCTGTATTACCAGCAAAGAAGGGCTCCCTGCCGACGACCTGCCTGTAATAGCGCTGGTTGGGCGCAGCAACGTCGGCAAATCCTCACTGATCAACGCGATTACCGGCCGCCGCGAACTCGCGCGAACCAGCTCCCTGCCTGGTAAAACACTGACCATAAACTTTTATTGCATTAATGACGCATTCTATATCGTCGATTTGCCCGGTTATGGCTATGCAAAAGCCTCAAAAGTCACTAAGGCCAGAATTCAGGCCATGATGAATGAGTTCTTTGCTGAATGCAAAAATCTGAAAGGCGTCATTCAGATACTTGATATCAGGCATCGTCCGTCACCCCTCGATATTCAGATGCATGAATGGGTCAGAGAACAAAAATTTAACCACTTTGCAGTTCTCACCAAAGCCGATAAACTCAGCAATCAACAGGCCCTGAAAATGCGCAGCACCATTCAACAGGATATCAAAGGCGTATTTTCGTTATTCTTCTCAGCCCAGACCTGCAATGGACGCGATGACTTTCTTGACGCCATCGAAAAAGTTATTGCCGGCCTTGAATTTAAAACCAGCGACCTTAAACAAAAAAGGTTCCCGCGCCAGGATGACCGCCAGCCGCGCAACCAGTCGCCACGCCCAGACCGACAACCTAAAGGCGAAAGAGGGCCGCGACCACCAAGACCCGAACGCCATGATCGCCCGCCCAGACCTGATAAACCGGCAAGGCCTGACCGACCTGATAGACCCGAAAGACCTGCTAGAACCGATAATCCAGCTGTTCAAACCGAAGACAATAACGGGCAGGCAAAGTCACCGGTTCAGGCTCAGCCTGACGCCGGCCAGAATAGCAACCCCGACAAAAACCGCCCCGAACAGCCACGCCGCGAAAACGAAGGCGGTGGGCAGGGCAACCGCCGACGTCGCTGGAAAAGCCGAAAGCCTGGTAATGAACCCCGCCAGGGCAATCCGAATAATCCAAAAACTGATTGAATCTGAGTGGAGGAATTGTTATGAAGTATCTGCGAATTTTGCTCTGCCTGGCCATGCTTGTCTCTGGTGGTTATCTTCTGGCTGCACCCGGTCCTGCCGCCATTCAGAAAAAAATCGCCAAAGCAGGCCAACTTTGGGAAATCGACGCCCCGAAAGCCCAGGCTTTGTTGCAGGAAGCTTTTGCTGAATCAATAAGCTGGACAACCGCCGAATACGTTGACCGCGTCAGAGAACAGGGCTTTTTCATGGCCATCAGCTGTTACAGTCCTGAACTTATCGATGAAGTTGCTTCAGCAGCAGATACTTATATCAAAGTTTTTCCAAAAGGCAAAAATATCCGCAAAGTGCATCTCTATCGGGCCATGGCTGCCTGGGCTGTCCAGGATCAAGCCTCAGCAGAGAAATCATTGCAGGCAGCATCCCAGCTTGGCAGGCTTTCTTACCCTGAACAGTCGCAGATTTTAACCGGTCAGCTCAGCGCAGGCAAACACCGAACCGCCGAACGCTTTATTGAAGGTCAGAGAATTTCAAGACCCTCAAAACAGTTGCGACGCGACCTCAAACGCTTTCATTCAGGCAATCGTCTGGTCGAAGGTGTAATGAACCGTGTTAACACAGGTAAAATTACCGGTGACCAGGCAATATCCGTTCTTGAAGACGCAGTTGATCGTGCCTGGTTTGCCAAACGAGCCCCCGAAGCATCTTTGAGCCTTATAGCCATAAAAGACGATCAGGGGCATGGTTATAACTCCATCGAAACCGAATGGTGCGGCCTTGAACGGGTCGTAAAACACGCCAGCTCACCACAGCTTCGTCTGTTGAAACTCGAAAAATTCATCAGCAGTTTCCCTGAAGCCAGGCCCGAAGAAATGTACCGGGCGCTCATTGATCTTCGCTATCTGCATGAATATGAATTCAAAGACACCGAAGCCGCCGGCAAGGCCATCGTAAAACTTAACAGCATTCCAGAATTGTCTGTATGGGCAGAAATGGAAACCGCAGTTAACAGCCTTACACCCGCCGCTATCATCACCGAAGCCGGCAACCGAGCCTTGCTGGACCTGCTTGGCCGCGACGACCTGTTGCCCTACGACAACGGTCATCTGCCGGTAGTCACCCGCGAACACCTCGAATTTATGCTGGCAATCAGCAATATGGTATTGGGCCGCTACACCAAAATAGCCGGCTTCACCATTACCGGTTGGCGCGATATGCCTGTTGATCTGCTCTATCAGATCGCGGTTGGCAAAAAAGAAAAAGCATGGGTAATCTATCAGCAGGTCAAACCAACTCTGTCGGCGCCGGTCTGCAAAATGATTGAAGATGTGCTTATGCCACTCTACCTGCCAATAAAGACAAAAGAACGCCTGTTTATCGCAGGGTTGGCCGCGGTCGAAAAATTTCCAGACCTTGGCACTGATCTCTTGATCGAAGCAATCTCGGGGCAACCAAGAATGTTTAAAGCCGAACACGGCCTGGCTGTGATCTCTGATGTCTATAACCGCCACATGGCTTTCGCTGAAGCCCAGAATGTCTGGAACCTGCTGGCAAAACTTTATCCAGATTCAATCTGGTTGAAATAAGAGCCAGGGATAGTGCTGGAGGCACAAGATGAAAAAGCTGCTGATCTGTTTGTTTTTTTTCACAATGTCAGTTCAGGTGATGTTTGCTGAACGTCTTTTTGATTATCGCGGCGTTTTTCCCGCTGATCGCTCCGCTGACGCCCGGATAACCAATTACATGCTGCTGAAAAAAGGCTTTCAGATCAGTTTCGCCATTGAAGAGCAGGGTGGGGCAGTCTCGACCCGTATCCGCATCCCGCGCATTAAACTAACCTCTGACGAAACAATATTCATCGAAAAACCTGATGGCATTCAAAACCTTATCGTTCCAGAAACCGGTATTTATGAAATCACATTGGTGCCAGCCACCACAGAGCCTGGCGAAATGCGTTTCGTTCTTAAAGTTTATGAAAGCGCGGCGTCTTCAACCCAGCCAATAACAGTCGTAGCACCGACCCCTGCTGTTTCCACTCAGACCGGCGTGGTTCCGCTGCCGACAACTCCCCCGCAGGTAGCATCGGCAAGCCTGGTGCCGGTTGCGCCGGTTCCCTCAGTTACTCCAGTTGTTCAAGCATCCGCAACTGTTGCCACAGCGGTTGAACTTTCTCCGATGCTGTCTTCTTCTACTGTTCTTCAGGGTTCAACCCCGATTCAAACCACAAATCTGATCGCCAATACCGCTTCTTTGACTGCAGTAGCTTCTGCGTCAATAGCCGGGCCGCAACCAGTACTTTTGTCGCCGGCCAATGGTTACTACCTGAACCCTTTTAAAGGTTTCAAGTTTGCCCACGAAGACGTGAATTTTATTGCTGCCGATAAATTGCAGGCCATGATCCAGGTTTTTCTTAAAACTGTCGATGGCCGTGAATTTACCATTAAAGGCAGGCGATTCAGCCCTGAACCTGATGTTCTCGCTTTTATTCCCGAAAAAGTCATACCCGGCGCCATCTATAATCTTGTGGTTTTTGATGAAACCTTAACCAGAAGAACCATCTTTAAAGTTGCTGCTTTTCCGGAACTGCAAGTTGATTTTTCTATGGCAGGTTCTGATGTCAAAGCCAGGATTTTCTGGCACCAGAGCATCGACCTGATGTCTGACCCCGAATCCCAGGTTTCCCAGTTAAAAAACAGCCTGCTGATCATAAAAAAAGGCGATGAGCAGATTGCTTCACTCAATCTTGATGAAAATCTGCAACCCATTGGCTCGATCGATCGCATAAGCTATCGGGCCCAGCCTTACGAGATTGAACTGACCATTCCGGTCGCCATTCTTGATGACCAGGCCTGCGGAATCGAAGTTAAAGCCCTCGTAGATGGTAATCAGGAAATGGTTCAGGTGCGAAAAGCCTTCTTTAAACCCGTAATCGAAGCTGATGAAACTGAAACAGCTGCGCCACCCGTCAATGGCTCTGCTGCCAGTTCCACCGCATCACCCGCAGATACAGACGATTTTAGCGATACACCGGCCGCCGGCAATGAAACCCTGGAACTTGGCGAACCCGAAACTGAAGAAATAGCAGTTCTTGCGACACTCCCAGCCTCGGCAACTTTTACACTCGAAAAAAGCTTCTCGGTTCTCACTTCCGAAAAAAACAAACTTACCGCCTGGCCCCAGGCGGTTGCCTGGGGAGAAAATGGTGGAGTGTGGGTATTAGACAGCCAGTTGCGGCAGGTTTCCAGATTTAACCGTAACGGAACTCTTGTCAGAAATTTTGGCCAGAAGGGCGAAGAACCCGGTACTTTCGGGCTTCCGGTGTCACTGGCTATAAAAAATCAGCTGCTCTACCTCGCTGATTCAACAAAACGCTGTATTCATATTTTTGCCGAAGATGGCACTTTCAAATCGTTAATCACCGGTGACCCAACCATTGGCGGCAGCATTGACCTGCCCGGCGGCATTTCATTCCGAAAAAATGAAATGTGGATAGCAGATCGCAATCAGGCCAGAATTCTCTGCTTCAACGACCAGGGAACTTTTCTCGGAAGCTTTGGCTCTACAGCCGCTGCCCCGATTCTCGCCCCGGTTAGCATCAGAGCCGATGCCGAATCTTTGTTCATTCTCGAAAGCAACGGTCTGGTCAAGAAATTCAGCCCTATGGGCAGTTTTGACGCCACTTTTCAATCAGGCTGCGTCGAAGCCACCGGTTTCGACCTTGACCCATGGGGCGGCATCTGGGTCTGCGATCCGGTCAAGTTTCAGTTGCTGAGATTCGCACGAAACGGCAGCGTTCTCGCCACCATTAAAGCGCCTTCTGCCCCCCAGCCATGGCTGCCGACGGGGGTTTCCATCAGGCGTGACGGGCGAATTGCTGTTTCTGATGCCGCTAATAAAATGCTGCATATTTTTGCCCCTGTTTTTTAACATGAACCGGGTCATTGCCTGTCTGTTGCTGCTTTTGCCGGGTTATTTCTGCCCGGTTTTCTCTCAAAACCAGCCCGGGCAGATAAGTCTCGCTGTTGATGTTCTTCAAGGGCAGGTTTATCAGAAGACCGGTTCCGGGGAGCTTTTCTCGCTTTTATCAGGCACCGGCGTCTTTCCGGTCTCGACCAGCATTTTAACCGGCAATGATGGAGTTGTTTTTGTCAAACCCACAAAAGATACAGAATTCAGATTGCGCGAAGATTCGTCTCTGAATGCTATTTTCAGCAGTACTTTTGTTGTTCGCAAAGGTATTGTCGGGGTTAAGGTTGCATCAGATTCAATCCTGATAGAAACTCCACACACAAATATGCGTCTCAGTAACTGTATTGCTGTTATCAAGGTCAATTCGCTGCTCTCGCGTATTTGCGTCATCAGGGGCAAAGCAATTCTTCGCCACGGAAAACGAAGCCTTGAAGAAGTAATTCTGCCGGCCGGCTTTGAAATCGCCGCGTCTTCAGGCAAAATTTCGGCTGCATACCCTTACAACGACGAACTTCGCTATGCCTGGTATTGGACTACCCCCGCACTGGAACCTTCTTTGCAGCCATAAAACATCAGGTAGCACGGCGGATAAACTGCTGAATTATGCAAAAATTATTATATCTGTCATGGCAAAAGTTCTTAGCGAACTACCTCGTCGAAAAAATAGCGCACCGTGCCTGTCAACTGGTCGTTCTCGATAACATCAGCGACCAATACAGGTATAAAAGCTCCATCAGCATTGATATTCATAGAGATAACTCCGCCACCCGGGCTTGATGAAGTCTGCTGATACATGGTATCGGGCGAATATGAGTAAAATAGTCTGAGATAATAACTGGCATTGCCGGCATTAACCGATGAATAATTGACGGTCAGCATGGAACTGCTTGTCCAGACCGGGGGCGATGGCACAGTTGAAAAATCCGGGATAGTTGTCCAGGAGAGGTCACGGGTAATTTCAAAACGCTCGGAATTGTCAAAGTAAACCAGTTTATAGGTGCCAATGGTGCTCGTTTCCATCATAATTTCACTTGTATTTGCCTGGCTGTTCGAAACCAGATTACCAGACACTTTTGCACCATTGGCATTCTCGATATAACCAGTTACGCCTGAACGGTTTACCCTGGCAAAAATAATATTTTTCTTTTCTGAACCCTGATATTTAAAACCGGCACAGATACCAGAGTTGAGAGCGCTTCCGCCGCCACTGTCGCCGCTTCCACCACCGCCACAACCACAAAGGGTAACCATGCCGGTCAGTGCCAAAATGCAAACTACTGCATAAAATCGTTTCATCGGTTGAGAACTCCCGCATTTAAGTTTTGCAATCTTATCACCTCATCCTTTTTCTGTCCAATCTGCAAAGATACAACGGCAGCTCAAAAAGCAAGCCATGGCCGTTGTACTGACTGAACTTTGTTTATACAGGATTCAACAATCGCGGGATTCGTTTAAAATATTAAACTTTTTGCCTGGAATGAAGTAAAATATCTGCTGTCAGGTTAAAATTTTGCTGCTATAATACCAACCATGGGACTAACAAGCGAAGACATCATCAGAAAAGCCTCCCGATGCCTTAAAAAGGGTGAAAATAAGGTGGCGGCAGAGGTGGCTCTGGGTATTGCCCTTTATGAGAACGGCGACCTGGTGGGTGCTGTTCATCATTTCAGGCGTGGAATTGCCGGCGATGAAGCCTGCGCCGAAGGCCATGCCGGCCTTGGTATTTCCCTCGCCCAGACTGGCGAACTCGAAAAATCTTTTTTTCATCTCCAAAAAGCCAGGGAATTAAGCCCTGATTGCGGCCTTCTGGCCAACTGGCTGGCTGATGCTTATTTTGACAAGGGCGAGTATGAGAGCGCCATTGAACTTTACAAAGAGGCTTTGCGCCTTGACCCTGATGACAATAATGCCCAGAACGACATGGCTGATGCTTACCGCCTGAAAGGCGACTTTGCCATGGCCGTCAAGATGTATGACCGTGCCCTGGCAATCGATCCGGGCGATACAAATGCCACCCTCGAAAAAGCCCAATGCCTGATACAGTTGAACGAAAGCGAAACTGCGCTCAGGGTACTGCACGATCTCATTGACGGTTTTCCGGCCAGTCGCGACCGGGCAACCGCGATGGTTGTCTACGGTACCTTGTTGCAAAAAGCAGGCCAGATTGAAGAAGCCGGTCGCTGGTATGAAAGCGCCCTTGAATTTTTTCCTTACAACAGGCAAGTGCTGCTGCAGGCAGCCATATGCGCCACTGAAACCGGCGCTCAGGAACGCAGCAAAAACTTTCTGCAACGCATTCTTGAAATAACTCCCGGCGACGAAAAGGCAACGCAGTTGTTAAAGATGGCAAACAAGGTCGGGCAGGCATGAACAGTAATATCACCAGATCCCGGCGTGGTATGCTGATTGTGATCGTCTGTGGTGTTCTGATTTTTTCAATGATCATTTTCATTTCGCTTGTCAACCGGGTTAAACATGAAGCTGCCGTCACCAACCGTGTTTCGGTTAATGAACGCCTTTTTCAGATTGCTTCGGCCATCGGGCGCCTCTCAGTGCGCAAGCTTCAGAAAGATTTCGAAACCCGCGAACAAGACTTTGGGTTAAAGATCATTCAATCAGCTTTTTCAAACAAAACTGGCGCACAAGAGAGCGTTGACTATACTAAAGTTATCAAAAACCTTGATGTAACCAAAGAAGTATTCACCCGTTTTAAAAGTGAGTGGGGCGACCGCGGCGAAATCGACTTCACGGTGACCTATATTGCTGACCTTGGCAAGGCATACCCCTTCAAGGCTCCGATTGCTGGCCTTGCTAACAGCCCTTATGAGCGCAAGGGGCACATTGAATTTACCGTAACCGTTAACCACATGGGTATTTCAAAAATCTGCCGCATCCGCAAGGAATTTATGCTGACCCGCCTGCTTGCGCCGCCGTTCTACCGCTTTACCATTTTTTCGCATCGCGGTGCGACTATCGATAAAGCTCTGGCCAACCAGACTTTCATCAAGGATGACGGGAAACTCAACGGTTCAACCCGGCCAATGGTATGTCTGAACCGCCTGGTGCGCAAAAAAAAGGACGGACAGGAAGGCTTTGATTTTCGTTTTAATCGCGCCGACAATATCGTAAAAACTGGTTCTCCGTCTTTTATTAAGAACGGCTGGATTTATCTTGGTGGTCGTGGCCAACAGAAAGACTCAAAGGGTGATGAAGGCAATCTGATTCTTAATGTTTTGACGGGCAGTCATGATGACATGCTCGAAAACTCTTTTGGTGAGTATTTTCATTTCTATTTTAATTCTAGTTCGGCTGGCTGGCTCATTCTCAAAGACTGGTCTGCCTGGATGAACCAGCAAATCCCCAAAAACAAGATTTCTGAAGATGCCAGCCGGGTAATGCTGGCGTTCGTTGATTATGGTTACTACAAAGGCCTCTGGGAAATCCCATTCCGCAATAATTACCTTTTTAAAAAAGCCATTGAGATGTACAAAATTCGAATCAATGAAGATATCAACCGGGGTAATTCCATGCATCTGTTTGGCACACCAGCCCTATGCACTCCCACTCTGGTTTTTGGCAAGATCAAAAGGCGCTTTGCCCGAACATTTGCTTTCTATTTCAGTGAGTCGGCCCGGGTTTATCCTTTGCGGGCCTTTACCAGTGATGATGCAGTCAAAGAATTCATCAGCGAAGAAGTTTATGAATGGTACAAAGATATTTCTGGCACCAATGCCGATGAAGAATTTATTCAGAGCTACAGCTCGGCCTTTACCGACAAAATTAAGGCCACTGAGTATCAACTCGGTCTGAGCGACCGGGTTCCGCCTCTCTGTGGCCTCGACCCCGAAATACGCGACTGGGAACCCTACATTTCGGCTCTGCATAATATCTGCGACCCGGGCGGCCCTGATAGACCCTGGGCAGACGTCGTTCCTAAAAATGGTTATATTGATGCCGGCCCTGAAGCAATCTGCAAAGATGATTATGAATTCAAGAACGACGCCGAAATTCATTATAACGGCAAACTTCGCAATATCATCCCCGACGAGAAGTATCTCAAAGACCGGGTAAGTTTCATGCTCCCTGGCATAAAAGACAAAGAAACCATGTTGAGCAAGATCGACTTTTTTCAGAATCATTTCATGATCGAAGAAAAAGGCAAAAAATTGCTTTATCTCAACCAGATTATTTGCTTTGACGGCGACCTCGTTATCGACGAGCCTCTAGAAGTCGCCAAAGGTGGCATTATTATCTGTACCGGCAAAATCGATGTACAGGCACCAATTATCAACCCTTATTTGTCGGGTGCTCCTGACAATGCCGATGCCTTCGGGTATCTTACCCTGATTGCATCAAGAGGCATAACTCTTTCGAATGGCAACCCTGGGGCGGGGCCGCTCCCTCAAATGCACGGCTTTTTTATCAGCATGGGCCCGGGCGGTGATGGCAAAATCACCATCAACAAGCCAATGCATATAATCGGGGGTATCAGCAGCGATAATATTGAAGACCTCGTTAAGCAGGGCTGTATCGTTGAGTGGGGTTTTGAACCCGCAGAAATTGCGGGCGGCAAAGATTTCTCGACCTCTGATTATTACGGATTGGCCATGGGTCCGCGTGATATAGAAATAATTACAGAAGATTAAAACTTTTTGCAAAGAAGCCGGTAGTATTTGATGAACAAGCAGGAACATACAGATGCAGAACTGGTTAAGCATGTGCTTGCCGGTGACATTGAAGTGTTTGCGCAACTGGTTGAGCGTTACGAAAAGCTTATATTCAGTTATCTGCTCTCGCGAATCAACGACCTACAGGAGGTAGAAGACATTGTCCAGGATACTTTCGTTAAAGCTTTCCGGCATCTTGCCTCCTACGACTGTGAAAGAAAATTCGCCGGCTGGCTGGTAACCATTTCTCGAAATCTGCTTATCGATTCGCGAAAGAAAGCTGGGCGTAATATTGCATCTACCGATCTGGTGACCGATGTTCTAATCGCTGACAGCAGCAAAGAAAACCGGGCTCACCCACCTGAGATAATCATCAGGCGTGAACGTTTTCGACAGATTGTCCACATGATCCAGGAATTACCCGAAGATCTGCGTACTCCGTTTCTGTTAAGGGTTATTAACGAACTCTCCTACCAGGAGATATCTGAAATTCTGACTCTGCCGCTGCAAACAGTGAAGAACAGAATTTTCAAGGCCAGGGGCCTCCTCCGGGAGAAAAGAGAAACTTATGATGAAATGCCCTGACAATGAAGTTCTGATGTCATACGCTGACGGTGAGCTTGACGCTGAAGAGCTCGCTGTGGTCAGTGCACATCTGAACGAGTGCAAAGTTTGCGCTGCTGAATTAAAAGCTGCCTCTGAAGACAGCGCTCTCATAAAAGCCGGCTTTGACGAAATGTTTGCCCGTCACAGGGTTAGCGACAAGGTAATGAACCAGATTCGCAAAGCTCCGGTAACGGTTGCCCCTGAAGTCGAAAGAAAATCTTTCTTTGACCGCCTGCTGTGGCCTGCTCTCGGGCTGGCGATCTTGTTTCTTGCCCTTGTTTTAATGATGCCCAGCAGTTCTCGCTATCAGGGTACCCTGAATTCGGTTTCTTACCATGCCCTAAATGAAAATTCGACTGTTAATAGCGTGGTTGTCACCCCCAGCCAGGTTTTTACGCTCCAATCTTTCGAAAAACAAACCCTGCAAGGCAACTTTTTGTTTTTATCCCTCGAAAACCCTTCAGAATTTACTATGCAGGGTAATGCGGTGGTATCTCTTGATGATCGGGGCATGGTTCACTTTACTGAAGCACAGATTGAGCTTGACCTCGTTAAAGGCACAGAATTCAAGGTGATGGTCAATTCAGAGCCTGTTTCACTACAGGCCGGTTCAGTTAATTTCCGTAACTTTACGGCCGTTAAACCTGAAGCCCCCATCTCTGTTGCTTCAACAGCCATTGATTTAGTCGCTTGCCCTTGTGATTCTGCTGTTATTGCCTCCACTGCCGCAGAAAGCCCTTTATCAGACGCAACATCAGGCACTCAAAAAATTGATGTTCCGGTTAATACCATATCTGAACCCACCTCAGAAACAGCAGCATCTTCGACCGCCACAATTCAGGTCGACGAACCGGCAAGTGGGGTTGAACATATTACCAATCCTTTTGTTGACAAGCCACTTGGTCAGGGGCAGTGATTATGATGCGTCGCCATGCTTTTTCCCTTGTCGAAGTAATGATTGCCCTTATTTTTCTCAGTTTTGCTTTTCTGCCAGTCTATAACCTCTTCAGATTCGGCAGTCAGGGTACCGTGAATAATGTTTATGAGGTTACGGGCACCAATTACGCATCTGATCTGATAAACTTCGTCAGAGATTTAAGATTTTATCAGATCGAACAGGCTGGGGGCAGTTCAGATAAAATTACTCTTAAAAACGATAGTGAAATTAAAGCTTTTTTTGATAAAGCCGGGCTCAAAGCACCTCCTGCGGTGATTGAGCCCTTTGCTCGTAGTCTCGAATTGAGCCGCTTCAAAGGTGGCGATACCCGTGGTATTCTTGGGGTTATTGGCTGGTTGAGCGATCTGATTCATAAACGTCGGTCGGTACCGACTTATCTGGTCAACGTTAAAGTTACCTTTCCACGCACAACTGGTGGTGGTAGTGATGACGTGGCACTTTTTTCAATGGTGGTTGAATAAATGAAGCGCAGAGCATTTACTTTAATCGAGGTCATGGCGATGGCTGCCATTATATCAATGGTCTCAACCGTTGCCTATCGCCTGATGACCGGCACTTTTTCGCAATTTTTTAAAAGCCAGACCAAATTAACCAATCTCAGGGCTGCCAGTTTGATTCTTGAACGCCTCAAGGCAGATATCAGGTTGGCCGTAATTCCGCAATCAGAAGAAGAAACACCCGTCATCGAAGGCGAACGACTGATTTTTTATTTTAATGATGAGGGTGAACGACGCAAGGTGACCTACCTGTTCAAAGAAAACGGTGTCGAACGCAGCGTCGAGGGAGGCAAAACGCGCTGGATCAACATGACCAAGGTCAGAGATTTTAAAGTTGAAGAATTAAAAGAAGACAGCAACCGCCTGATCACCATTAAAATAGTAGTTGATAGCGACCTCGAACAAGAAAAGCGTACCCAGAACGACAAAGGTAACAAAGTTGAACTTCGCGCCGTTTTGTACCCCCGATTTTTCCCGGAAATGCTAAGTCAGGAAGAAAGATATTGGAACCGGGCCCGCCAGGCCACAGGAGGAACCACATGAAGAAAATTGCTTTAATTTCCGTTCTCTTTGCTCTGTGTTTGCTGAGCTTGCCGGCTTCGGCGGGTACTACCCACAAATTCACCGGAAACGACACCCTCTGGGATCTCGCAGCCAAATATTACGGTGATCCGACCCTGTACCCCATCCTTCTCGAAGTCAACGGTATCGACAACCCTAGAACCATTCTCAACGGCACCATCATTCTTATACCAGATAAAAATGACATGAAGGCCATCGCCAATGAAAAAGATGCAGACCGCAAACGTGCTCTGCTTGTAAAAGTTGGGGCTAAAGGCGGCGGTGGCAGCACTCCCGAAAAGCCCAAAAAGGCAGGGCAGGGTGCGGCTGACGAAGTCTCCAGAGGTGGCAAGTTTGAACCCGAAGAAACCTCGTTCACCAACATTCTGAAGGGGCCAAAAGTTTCCCCGGATAAGCTTATTAAAACTAACGTTCCCTGAGTTTTTAACCAAAAACACTGTGCCCCATGATGTGCACAGTGTTTTTCTTTTTTTAGCCTTGACACATCTTTGAGTCAGGGTTAGAATTGTCTTTAAGTATTCAGTATTCAAAGTATTTTTTTCCTCAGTCCAAGGAGAATCACAGTATGAGGCGTAGTATTGCCGGTTTGATTTGTGGCATTTCCCTGATGGTCGCTTCTGCCGCTTACGCAGGCCCGAAAAGCCTGGTGCATGTTGGCGATTTAAGCAATTCCCAGATCAACAAGCTTGCCAATGCGGGTTACGATATTCCGCGGGTTGGCAAAGGTTTTGTTGAAATCGTTCTTGATGGCACCGAAATCGATGCTTTTGCCAAAAAAGGCAATTACATAAAGGTTCTGGTTCGTGACCTTGATGAGTATGTTACGAAGGTTAAAAAAACTCAGACCAAGAACACTGCATATTTTACTTACGACACCATGCAGAAAAAGCTGAATGAATGGGCCGAAAAATACCCCGAAATCTGCCGGGTCGAATCAATCGGCAAAAGCAACGAAAACCGCGATATTTTTGCTCTCAAAATCAGCGATAATCCAGGCTTGAACGAACCCGAACCCGCCGCATTGCTCGTTGGCGCTCATCATGCCCGCGAATGGCCTTCAATTGAAGTGCCAATGGCTGTTGCCAAAAAAATCCTCGAAGAATATTCAACCAACGAAGAAACCAAAAGACTTGTGGATGAACGCGAAATCTGGATCGTTCCTATGGTTAACCCCGATGGCGTCGTCTACAGCATGGAAAAAAGCAAAATGTGGCGCAAAAACCGCCGCAACAACGGTAACGGCACCTATGGCGTCGATCTGAACCGCAACTATGGTTATCAGTGGGGTAACGTAGGCGCCAGCAATTCCGGTTCCTCCGATACCTACCACGGCACAGGTGCTTTCAGTGAACCTGAATCCTCCGCACTGCGTGACCTGATGATCCGTGAAAAGTTTCAGGCCAGCATTTCGTTTCATACCTATTCTGAATTGATTCTCTACCCGTTCGGTTACGGCTATAACATCCCGAATCCAGACGAAAAGATTTTTGTTAAAATGGCCGGTGAAATGGCCAAATTTAATGGCTATGAACCCAAAAATAGTGCTGAACTCTACCCGGCCATGGGTGACAGCGATGACTATTCTTACGGCGACCGCAAGATTCTCTGCTTCACCTTTGAACTGTGCAGCACCTTTATTCCGAATGCCAGTCAGATTCCTGAATTTACCCAGGCAAACGTTCCGGCTGCCATGTACCTGATCGACAAAGCCGGCACCTACGGCCTCGTAAACCCCGATGGCCGCGAAGAAATCGTCAGCGCCCTCAGCCTTGACGAAAGTCTCAGGGCCATCAAAGACACCGTAGATCTTTTCGGAAACGAAAGAAATGTTGCGATGCGCAACGAAGCTCTCAAACAACTTGAAAAAATCAGTCAGCGTGCCGCTGCCCTGGTAGTTGCAGACATGCGCAACGGTAACAGCACAGCTCTTGATTCGCTCAAGGGCATCCCACAGGCTTCGCTGGCCATGTCGTTCGTTCGCAACCGCGTTCTTTTTGAAGATGCACACCGCTCAGCAGACTACCGCGATGACCTGGTCGCAAAGATAAAAAATTGATTTTGTTATTTTAAGCGCAATACGTGATATAATGAACCACCTGAAAAGGTGGTTCATGTTTTATGGCTGAAACAAAGAAACTAACTGATATCACCATATTTACGGGGTATAGCTACATAGGCTCAAGCAAAGAGTTTATCTGGATACCCGGTGATCGTATTGCCAATAAACAGATGCCGTCGCGCTTTATTTTTAAAGGCCTGGTCTGCGAGTATGATGTCGAAGCTCTGATGATCAGAAAAGACCTTTATCTGCGCACTCCTGATGGCAAAGAATACATCGTTAATGACTTTCAGATAACCGATATTTCTGATGTTGAGAGCGTCGCCGGTGTTGCTCGCAATTTCGATCTTCTCTTCGAAAAATTCCCCGAAATGAAGACCATTACCACCGGCGAAAAAGTAGTTATCAGCAAAAAGACCCAGGTGGTGGCTTTTAAGGCGGTTTCTGACGTTATTCATCAGGTCAGGGCCGGGCATGGCATAGATGTCAAGCAAACCCAGGAAATATCGCATACCCTGGTCGAAGAAGTCCTGCAACAGCCAGATG
>DAOPYA010000060.1:0-26004 GCA_035352635.1 Candidatus Rifleibacterium sp. | reverse complement strand
GTCTGCCGGGTATCTTTTTCCTGGCGCCTGGCGATGGCCCAGGCCAGATAACCCCTGATAACGCCGAAACTGCCGGTCAAAAAGGCCGGAAAAACTACAGGCAGCAGCATTTGCCGCAAAAACAGGCCGGTGGCAGCCAGCCCCAGCGAAGTGAGCGCAAAGATGACGCCGATACCGCCCCAGAAGGCTCCGGCCCTGATGAAAACAAGATTGAGCAGCAGTAACACCGGCATGGTCAGTGCAAGTTGCAGCAATGGCCAGAAGACGGGCGCCGCGTCTGAATGAGTGGGCAGGGCGCGAAGAAAATGCTGCTCGCTGAGGGCTGCGAAAACGTTGGCGTGCAGATTCACTCCGGGCAGCCTAGCTGAGCCTGGGTCCATAAAGTTGATCGGCGTGACGATAAAATCCTGATCTGATGGCAGGGCACTGCCAATGAAAACGGTTCGCTGACCGATTTCATAATTTCGGAACATGCCCCGGGCGCCGTTCATTTCTGATAGAACCAGGTATTTGCCCGGGGGGATAATTACCGTCTGATCGCTGGTGCATCTTATTCTCAGGCCGGTTTCGCTGATCAGGGTCAGATTAAACGCTTCTATGCCCGGGTAATCAAAACTCAATGCCGAGCTTGCAATATTTTCTGATGAAAT
The DNA here is from genome assembly GCA_035352635.1 of Candidatus Rifleibacterium sp. Lineage (GTDB taxonomy): Bacteria > Muiribacteriota > Ozemobacteria > Ozemobacterales > Ozemobacteraceae > Rifleibacterium. The sequence goes on along the minus strand of DAOPYA010000060.1, from coordinate 25,354 downwards.
TGCAGGCAGATCGCTCAGCACCACCTTCTCGTCTGGTAGTATAGTCAGGTCGCTCGTCTTCTGGGCGTTGCCCGCAGTGATTTTGCCGAAAACCGCTATTCTTGCGTCAAGTGAGTTGGGCAGGTTCTTGATAATTGTTGTCTGCCGCCCCGCTGGCCGGTCATGCCAGTTAAAAAAGCGCAGGGTCCAGAGGTTGTCGTTGGCAGTTACAGCCACTGTCTGGTTGGCAATCGGCTCACCGGATGGATTTTTGAGAGTTCCTGAAGCGAGAGTAACAGTCTGTTCTTCGTCAAAGCCTGCGATACTGAACCCTGGCGGAAGTTCGGTGACCGGCACCCGACCAGTTGCGTCGCTAAGCAGCATGGGCAGAGGTTCCCCAAAAACGGCAAGGTTCTCTGCCTCTTCTGGCAGGGGCGGTATCTCGATTTGGCCGGTCTGGCTGGCCAACATCAGCAATGGCAGCTTGAGGGGCTTGCCATTGCTGGTATCAACCCTGGCAACGCCTCGCTGCCAGCTGAGCTGGTCGCCGGCGGTTATCTGAATGGTGCATAAACCGGCTGGCAAATTCTGCAGAGCGAAGGCACCATCGGCATCGGTATGCGTTTCCTGCCAATAGCCTGTTTCTGAAAACATTGCCAGGACTTCGGCCTCTGCCACCGGCGGGCCGGCAGCGAACACAACCCGGCCAGTCAGGGTTGTGGTGCCAGGTTGTGCGGCCGGTCGGCCGATTCTGGCTCGTTGCGCCTGGCCGCCTGCCTCTACTACCAGAAGATTGCGGTGATTCAGCAGGGTTGAAGAACGATCGGCATCACTTTCAATGAGGGTGCCCAGTGAAATGGTTTCGATGCCGTCGCCGCGCCGGGGTGGTGGGGTTTTAAAAAATGGCAGACGCAGGCATGGCATGTCTGCATCACCAATGATCGGAAGTGGCTTCGGCGGCATCTCAAGCCAGGTTGTGGCGGGCAGAGAGGTTAGAGAGACTTGCCCCGCTGCGGCGTTGATGCTTCTGGCAGTCGTAGGGAACTGTTGAGAAATTAACCGGGCTATAAATTTCAGCTCAAGGCGACGTGCTGCCACATCAAGCCCGGCGTGCCCGGTTGTTCTGAACTCGAAAGGGCCTGAGGCAACGGTGTTCTGCAGAAAGTTGATGGCATTCTGGTTTGCATCGGGGCCTTGCAGATTGGGGCCGCCAGGCTCGAGACAGGCTACAATCTGGGTGCGTTGCCGGTCGATCAACGAGGCGATCCAGGTTGCGTAGCCCAGGGTCGGCAGAAATTCATGCATTTCGTCAGGATGAAAGGCGAGGGGAGCGTATCTGACGGTTGCATCAAGATCGGCAGCCACATTTATCAGGCCGAGGGCCGCCGCCGCGGCCGCGAAAGGTTCATAGAGCTTTGTCGGCCAGGGTGGCCGGCTGGAATTAGCGTCAAAGAGATCAAGCTTCTCGAAGGTCTGGGCGCCTCGACCTATAAAATGATGCGCCAGCAGCGGCAGCGGGAACGAGGCGATTGCAGCCTCAAAGGCCTGATCCTTTGCGGGTTCCCCTGCGATGTCATAAATGAAGTCAAGAGCTGCGACGCCCACGTCGGCGTCGGCCAGCAGCTCAAGAAGATCGGCGTAATCGCCTCGGTCAGGGTCTCGCTGAAAGCGCTGAAAAAACGTCTGGTCTTTGTTGATGATCAGCACTGGCGGTGACTCTGGCTCGGGGCGGCCAACCATCTGATTGAGAAATGGCTGCGAAGAAAAAAGCAGGTCAAAAAACTTGCTTTCAAGCCAGACGAAGGTCATTCTGCAAACCGGAATCATGGTCAGCAGACCGAGCAATACCGGCAACAGCAAAGCCTGCCGGCCCGAAACCGATGGCTTGCCAGTCTTGATCTGCGGTTCCTTCGCCATGGTTCAGAATCTGAACTTGCGCAGCAGCCCGCCCGGGTTCTTGATCACTTTTTTGACCGCATCAACCTGTTTTTCTTTGGTTTCGTTGTCGTGATCGCCTTTTTCACGGGTGATTTTTTCATCAACCTCGAGAATATGCTTGTTAACATCTTCTGGAATCGCACCTGAAGCTGCCTTCAACCAACGCCCCTGCCCGGTGGCCGGGTCGAAACTATAAGACATCTCACCGGCAGGTATTTTAAAATACCTGATATCACCGGGGATTCGGCCGTAAAGCTCACCTTTGGCTGTTTTGACGGTAGTAATCAGATTACTGCCATCTGCCTGAAAAGCGGCAATGAACTCAATGGTCGGGGTGCTGTTCTGGTAGCGGCGAAATTTAAAGATGCCGTTGCCTTCGTTGAGCATCAGGCCTTCCTGGTTCGGTTCGATTTTGGCGGAACGGCTGCCGGCGATTGCTTTGCAGGCTGCGAAGGTGTTGCGACCCAGATAGACTTCGTGAAAGCTGCGGTCAGAAACTGAAAAAGGCTGCTCGGCAGGGCTATACTCAGAAAAGTCGAATTTGAATTCTTCGCCCCTGAGATCTTTGCTAAGTTGATTGAGTTCTTTGGCATAATCGATAATTTCGCCAGCGCCACGGGTTTGCTCTTCAAGATTCTGCAACCTCTCGACCAGCGGAGCGTCAAGGCCGCTGACCATATTGCTGAAACGGTTGTCGCCAAGACCGGTCGGCACGCCGTTAAAACCGGCAAATTCGCTGAGGCCGCTGATGGTCGGGTTGGTATTGAGCAGGCTGGCGGCGACTTCGCCGAATTTTTCGCTGAGCTGGGCGGCCGGGTCGAAGTTGCGCAGTGGTGTAAAGCCATCCTGCAATGCCTTGTCGAGGTTGAGGAGCTGGCTGCCGAGGGCGGCAATGCCCTGGCCTTCTTTAAGGGTGCGCTTTTTGCCGGTCTGAGTGTGGGTGAGTTCGACTTCGCCCTTATAAACATTGACCGTAGTACCGCCTGGCACCAGAGTGCCGATCTGCAGGCCCGGGGTTTCGAGCAGGCAGTCAAAATTATCGATGATATCAAGTTCGAAGAGGGTGCCTTTGACCCCGGCGATGACATCGGCGGTCTGGGCCTGAAAATTGCTGCCGCTGATGACCTTGAAGAGCATGGCGCCCTGCTGGGCCTTGAGTTCGGCAATGGCAGCGCTGCCAAGGGTTTTCGGAACTTCGAAAACGCTCTGCTCTTTGACTCCGAGAACACATGTGTCTTTAAGGGCCATTTCGGCAGAACTTTCGACGTAGGTTCGCACCTTGTCGCCACCGTCGAGACGTTTCAGGGCGCCAGAAAGTTTCAGGTTGCTGTGCAGTTTCTTAAAAGAGGGTTCTGTGCCCTTTTTAACTTCGACCCGCCCCTCGATGCCGGTTATTTCGGTGGCGGTGAGATCGACTGCCAGAGTGATCGTGGGTAATGCCAGAAAGATTGCCGCAGCTAAACAACTGCCGGGAAGCAGATCAGTAAATTTCATATTTTCTCCTGCAGGTGGTAACACAAGTTGCCAGAATTTTTGCATCAGTAAACAACAAATTATATAAGAGCTTATCAGGTATTTCCAGATGATTCGACGGCGTGGCCCTGTCGGGTGGTTCAATACTGCCCCGCCGGCACGCCGGCCAGCGGAGCAGTATTGAGAATTATTTACGGGGTTTTGCAGTTGTCTGGCGGTTCTCGGGTCTGACAGGCAGTCGCTCGGGGGCAACTGGTTCGGCATCGATGGTTTCGGCGGCGAGCATCTGGCGCAGCATCGGGTTACCCGCCGGAATCATGGTGATCTGTGATTTTCCTTCGGCAAGTTTCTGTGCTTCGAGAATCTCGAAGAGTGCCGAAGAAATTTCCGGGTCTCTTGATATTTCCTGGAGCGCTTCACCGACGATTTTCGGGCGAACGGCGGCGGCCTTGGCGAATTCAGCCGCAGCCTGGTTTTCGGCGGTGCTGGTGATGATACTGACCTGATTGGCGCCATCCTGCTTGATCGCCGAGGTAACCTGGCGAAGCCGGTTGACTACCTTTTCCTGGATCTGGCCGATCATGCGTGCATCACGGAAATGCACCTTGCGGATATAGACTGATCCGACTTTGTAGCCCCATTCGGCGGCCTGGGCTGAGGTTTCCTGGCGGACTTTCTGGCTCATGGTATGTCGGTCTTCGAGCATGTCGTTGAGTTTCATATTGCTGAGACAGCGCACGGAAGAGCTGCGAACGTTTGTAGAGAGCGAGGTGCGGGGATCGGCGTTTTTGAATCGGTATGAAACCGGGTTGTTGATGACCATTTCATACCAGATACCAATGCCCATCGGTGCGCCTTCTTCTGAATTGACGGGCTGGCTGCGCAGGTATTCCTGGTCGAGTCTGGTGTCGATGACTTCGCATGACCCGAGCAGGTGCACGATCGGGGCTTTAAGGCCGAGTTGCCAGGGCAGAAAATAAAAGCCGGGATCTTTGAGCACACCGATAACCTGGCCAAACAGCAGATAAATGTGGCATTTTCCCTCGGAAACGATGGTGTAGAGACCCCAGAAGCGTGCAAACCACAGGAACAGGGGCAGAAAAAAGTAAGTGCCGATGAAGGTCAGGATAAAGCCGAAGATGAACTGATCCATTATTTTTCGACCTCCATGATGACCTGTTTGACTTTAGAGTAGAGTGCCAGTTTGACGTTGCGCACGTAGGCGTGCAGCACATCGGGGCCGCTGCGTTTGAGTTCGGTCAACTGTTGCGCGGTGCTCTTGAGCGGTTCGACTTCTGATCTGGCTCTCAGGGTTTCGATTTCGGTAGCGCGGCGTGACTGCACGATTTTCTGGTCGGCGGACGCCTGGGCCAGGCTGATTTCAGACGAGACTTCGTTGTGGGCAGTATTGATGGCTGCCAGGGCGCTTTCGACTTCATCTGGCGGGTCGATGCTGGTGATCAGCGAAGCTTCGAGGGTTATGCCGTAACGGGCCGATGACTGAGTGCATTCGCGCAGCATGAACTCATTGATGTCATGCAGGTTTTTGCGCAGGTCATTGATGGAAACGCCGGCAGTGGCGCTATTTTCTTCGGTTTTCTTTGCCTCGAAGTTGGCGATGCGTTCGCGCAATATCGAGATGAAATAAGCCATGACATGCACGATCGGGTTTTTGACGCCAAACAGGTAGGCGTAAAGGTTTTGTTCATTGATACGGTAGCGGATCTGCCCTGATAGTGCTGTGTTCAGCTGGTCTTTGGTGACCGCTTCGATGTACTGGCCTGAGTGGTTGGCGCTTGGATCTTCGGGGTCGAGTGCCATGTTGATGGTCTGGGTGGCGATATTTACCTTGTGAATTTCTTCCCAGGGGAATTTGAAATAGGGGCCACCCGGGGGAATGACGATGACCTGAGGGTAGGCGTAGCGTTCGCGTTCTTCGTCGATCAGGTTGATGGCCATCGGTTGCGAAAGCGTTGATTTGCCCTCAAGACGCTGCGCCCTGCCAAAAACGGTTTTAACGGCACGTTCGTTCTGATCGACGGTGTAAATGCCTGACCAGAGGTAGTTATAGAGAAACCAGACGACAAACCCTGCTCCACAGCCAAATAAAAATGCCATGTAGCCCTCCCTCGTATTTAATATTCTACAGCGCAGTCATTGTAATCGATTTTGCCTTCTTTTTACAGCAGGATCTTAAAATCGCTGCCGGCTACCAGAATTATGGCAACTGCTATCAGACTGAATTTGCCACAGCCATGGTTGATGGCAGCGAAGCTCAATCGATAATTGAATCCTGCAAAAATTAAACCAGCTTTAATCTTGCAGTTATCAATAATTCGCCATGATGCCAGAGTTTTTTGTTTCAAATTTTTGTCGCTTGTTATAACCTGCGAGGGGTTCGTAATATTGTGAAAAATCGCGATTGTTCAGTCAGCAATTGCGTCTGGAGTGTTAATTGACCAGAAATAGTGTCTTTGATGGTTATCTGTGCGGAAACGGCTGGGAAGAAGCCTTGTGTGGCGAGCTTACGGCCGCAGACCCGGGCAGCAATTTTTCGCCCCGGGCCGCCGGTCTGGTAGTTGGCGAAAGAAGGTCGGCGCTGCAAAGGCTTGAGCCTGTTTTTGCCCGGCAGTGGCTGCCTGAATGCTGCGAGGTGCGCGGCGATTCTGTTGCAGACCTGACCCAGGAACTCGGCCGGGTTATCGACCCCTATCTTGATGCCAGCCCGATTCCATGGGTAATTCACTGTTTCACCCCTGATCTCTTCACTGAAGAATCAACCCATTACGAATTTTTGAGCGGTCGCACAACGCTGATATATGATAAATTCATGCAGCGCATGTCTACCTACCGGCGTCGTGCATTTGAGCGCTTCCAGGAACTGAAAACCATCGATGAGAAGCGGCCGTTTCTTTTAATTCAGGCGGTTCTTGTCGATACTGACTGCCTGTGGGTCAGCGTTACCAGGCTCTTCAAGACAGATCGGGGCCGGTATGTTCCTTTTCTCTGGCGTGGCACTTCCGGGCCGGTTCCCCATGATCCGCAGGCGCCGTGCCGGTCATATTACAAAATCGAAGAGGCCTGGCAGCAGGCTGGTGTTTTTCCGCGACCAGGCGAAACCTGCATCGACATTGGCGCCGCACCCGGCGGCTGGACCTGGGCGGCCCTCAAACGAGGCGCCAGGGTCATCGCCGTTGACTTTGCCGATCTGAAGGATCATGTTGAAAACCACCCGCGCTGCGAGCACTCCCGCGACAATGGCTACGCCTTCATGCCGACCAGGCAGGCAGACTGGCTGTTCTGCGATATGATTGTCAAACCAATGGCGACCCTGGGCCTGCTTGAGCGTTGGCTTGAGGCGAAAGCCTGCCGGAAATTCGTGGTGAACGTAAAGTTTCGGGGTAAGCAGCCGGCGAGTATTCTTGCTGCCATCGCCGACCTGCAAGCCAAATTCGCTATTTCCCGGCTGATGATCAGGCATCTGTATTACGACCGCAACGAAATCACCCTGATCGGCTTCTAACCCTCGCGCAAGCTTTTATTCTTAAGAAGAACGTGCAGCAGATTATGATCGCGTTACCTTATCGTTCGAACTTTACCGGCAAGGTCGCCGAATATAGCTATGAAGACTGATCATTCAACGGGTGAATTACTAGATCGACGTTACGATGACGAAGCTCTTGCCGAACTGGCGCAGAGGCGTAATGACGCGGCGAAACTCGCCGCGGGCCGGCTTCGGAGGCTGAAGCCCGGGTTTTCTGTTGATGCAGCATGGCTTTGTCGCGTTCTGGGAAGCGTCTCAGCTGATCCGATGGGCACGCTGTTGTCTGTTTTGCCGGTAACAGATTACCCCAAACATCGTATTTTTGCCATTGCGGCTCAATGCTGGGCGAAACCGAAAGATGCCCCGCGGCTTCTCAATGCCCTGAAAAAGCTTGTTCCCGGGGCATTCACCTCTTCAGGAAAGTGCGAGTTGCCGGAAGCGCTCAACCAGCATTGCGGTATGACTGGCGTGAGCATACTTCTCGAATCTCTTGCCCGACTGGAACCTGCTTCCATTCGCGAGCCTGCCCGCAGGCTGTTTGCTGCGGCCCGCGAGCACTTGCCGAAGGCATCGAAGGGCCGATCTTATGAAGCGCAGAATCGTGCGATTGATTTTTTGCCTCTGCTCGCAGCCTCTGCCGCTGCTCTTCTGGCCGCAGCAGATGTTGAAGAAACATCTACTGTCAGTGATCGCGAGAAGTTGGAATCAGCATGCATTCGTGCAGCTCTCGACCCGGCAATGTATTCAACCACCTGTATCTTCGGGCCGCCGCTGGCGTTTCTTTTCGTTGGTTCTGGAAGCATCGCCGGCAGGCTTATTGCGAAGCTAATGCAAGAAGCGGAAGATCCTGCCGCAATTCTCGCGCAGATCGAAGCCACGCTAAAAGAGTCCAGAAAAATGGGCTTCACTATTGCCATAACCCTGCCGTTGTTCACCGGGGATGAAGCCGGGCAGAAACTTGCTGCAATGTTCGGGTCGGCCGCGGTTGAGATACAGCGGAGTCAAAAACCGGAAACCGTCGTGCCGGATGTGTTGAGTCATTTTCGCGACGCCATGATCGAAACCTCGCTGATTGCAGATGCTCTGGATCAGCTTGGCGATGGCGTTTCGGCAGCGATATTTCCGGCAATCGTCGTCGAAACAATGTTTGCAAGCCGCACAAGCAACAAGTATTCTGCCTCTGTGCGCGAAAAAGCAGAACAACGCTTGAATGCGCAGCTCAAGCGAGCTGGTATAGGGCAGTTCAAGGAGCTTTCCTGGAAGGCACCACCGGGAAAGCGGCACGGGGTTGCCGAAATCACCAGTCTTGAGACTCTCGAAGAAACGCTGCGTGCGATTCATGAGTCAATACATGAGGCAGCTCAGACGCCCGGTATCACTGCTTCCCGGCACGAGACCGCGGCATTTATCAAAAACCTTTTTTCCCATACTTTATGCCGCCATGCGATTTATCGCAATCTTGTCTGTGAACTTTGCAAACTGCCGGAAGAACGCTACCCGGATATGCTTTCCCTGCTGCCTGAATCGCGGCTGGAAAGGGATGCGGGCATGATCAAAATGATTGGGCAGTGGAGTGACAAGGTTGCCCCTGAAGCTGTTAACGCGCTTCTTGCCAGGTTTCTCGATCATCAGCTCATTAAAAGCGACATGGCTCTGCTCGAGAAAGTCGTATCCTGCCTCGCCCGTGCTCCAAAACCAGCATTTCATAAGCCACTGAAAGAACTGAAAAAGCATCTGGCAGATGCAGTGCCAAAAGGCACGGCGAACCTTTGCGGCGCGGCGCAGGCCGTGGATGAGTTGTTGCTGGCGCTTGGAAGCGTCGATTCAATCGCAGATTTTGCAGCGAAGATTGCCAAAAATTTGCCTGTCTCGACCGAAGAGAAAATGACCATGCTGCGTCTAGCTGCGGCCGACAGAATCGTGCTCGACCAGAGCCTTTTCGAGAAGCTGTTTTCTGAAGCCATTGAATCTGAGAGCCTGACCTGGACCAGCTTAACACCTGCGATCACCGGCAGGCAGGTTCGGGAGTATCTTTTGAAGATTCTGAGAGACAAAGACTCTTCGGATGCGAAGGTCATTGCGGCAGCAAAATACTGTTTCTGGGCGAGAAAGGATGGAGTGCCCGCTTCGGCTCTGGCGGCGATTCTCGAACGGCTCGGCCGGGCGGTCGAGTGTGCGAAGGGCAATTCAGGCGAGACCTGGGAAGACCGGAACTGGGGCGGCTACACGCCGAGTGATTCTGAAGAGCTCGCCGAAGCTCTCTCGCTTGCCGTAAAAGGTTTCGCAGGTTCTGACTGCAACGCGATCGGCTGGTCAGACTTTTTTTCTGAGCTGATGCGGCTTTCTATCAAAAACCTTAGCAAGATTAAGCTCGGCGAATCTACGAGTTGCGGTTTCAGCTTTCCGACCATCAATCTGCTGGCACGCCTTGAAACAAAGCTTAGACGCCTGGATGACCCGGGTCTGACGCAAGCCATAATGGCGCAGAGAAAAAAGTCTTCGCGGCAACGCCTTGCTTAACTGGCAGAGCAAAACCTCAGACTCGGGCACGAAAACATCGGGTTTAATTCATTTCTTCACCCTGCAGGTTTCTAACTTCGGTCAGTAAAGTCAGCAGTTTTTCCGTGTTCCAGAAAAACTTGGGCCAGTCGGGCTTTTGATAAATATATTTTTCTATTCTCCGCATAATTTAATGAGAATATTGCCATTATTCACCGCACCGTCAAGTGTCAGGATGCCGCTTCATTTATCAAAGCGCTCTTTGATTTTGGCGAACATTTGATCGCCTGGTATGGCCTTTGCAACTTTTATCCAGACTTTATAAATTTTATTGCTATAATTCAGAGATCGAAAATCATAAAAAGACGTGCTGACATTGGCGCCAGCGGTGACGCCGGCAATAAGTGTCGTCAGTTTTCAGCAAAGAAGAGGCCTATGAACAAACAGCATCGAGCTCTGTTCCTGTCGCATGGAGGTGGCCCTCTGCCGCTCCTGGGCGACCAATCGCATCTGGAAATGGTGGCGCGCCTGCATGACCTCGCGGCCGCCATCACGCGGCCATCGGCAATCATCGTGGTGAGCGCCCACTGGGAAGCGCATCGCCCGGCGGTAACTTCGGCTGCCAGGCCGGCGCTAATCTACGACTACTACGGTTTTCCAAAGGAATCCTACGCGATCACGTACCCCTGTCCGGGTGCCCCGCAACTGGCACAGGCGATTTCCCGGGCACTTGACGCTGCAGGCATCACCGCCGACCTCGATGAAGCAAGAGGGGTTGATCATGGTCTGTTTGTGCCGTTAAAAATCATGTACCCGGCGGCGGATATTCCGTGCGTTCAGCTGTCTCTGGTCAGGGGCCTTGATCCTGCCGCCCACCTGGCTCTGGGAAAGTCGCTGCGCAGCCTGGGCGATCAATCGCTGCTTCTGATTGGCTCCGGTTTTTCTTTCCACAATATGCAGGCCTTTTTCGCGCCAGAAACCGATGAGTCGAGCGCCATGAATCATTCGTTCGAGCGCTGGCTTCTGGAAACGTGCTCTGACACGAATTTTTCCGAAGAAGAAAGGGAACAGCGGCTGATAAATTGGGAATCGGCACCCTTCGCACGCTATTGCCACCCACGCGAGGAACACCTCCTTCCCCTGCATGTCTGCTATGGTTTTGCGGCCGCGGCCTGCACAAATCATTATGAACTCCAGATTCTCAACAAAAAATCGAGCATGTATCTCTGGGAAATTTGATACAATCGCAGAACGATATGTCTGAGAAAAAATTCTTCCGCGAACCCGGCTATCTGCTTCTTCTGCCCTTTCTGTCGACTTCGCCGGTCTACGCCTCGGGAATGGATGGCATTGGCAACGCCGGAGCAATTCTGATGGGCCTGTGCGGCGCATTTCTCGTTTCGCTGGTCACCGGCCCGCTTCTTAGGCAATACATGGCGACCAGATACCTCAGAATTGATTTGTTGCAACCCTCGCATGCCTTCGCAATCACAGTTCTTGAATGGTTCCTCTGGATCGGCAGCATGGTTTATTCCGGCACCCACATCTTTCCGGGTGGCCTGACTATTCCGGCTTTGCTGGGAACCGTTTTCTCGATCAGCCTGCTGCTCAATTTTTTCGTTCCGAAGCCCGCTGCCGACCAGCAGCAGCCCGAAATCGCAGAACGGTTAAAATACGCCGCAGTCGTTTCTCTGACCACTTTCGCCTATATTTTTCTGGTAACCTTCATAATCGCCCGCAATTTTTAACAGCCGCCATCATATTCATCTGCTTTTCTTAAGGGCTTGTAAAGAATCCTTATTGCCCCTCTTCCCAAAGCCTGCTAAAATATCCGGAAATTCACAACAACTTTGCTGACACGGGCAAGGGAGGAACAATCTGAACAATCATCACGACAATTCTCGACCTGCCTCTCTCGACGAGTTGATCGAGAAAATTACCTTTCGGGCCGCCAACGAAGATGGATCATTCCGAGCCTTTCACAGCGCCTGTATAGCTGAGGTTAAGGTTCCGTTTGATGCATTCGTTATCGGCGAGCCGGTTTCGGTGACCGCGTTCGGCTACTACGGCAATGTCCGGCGCGGGTTGACGGCTACCTGCCGTCGTGAAGATGGCTCTGAGCATTCGGTCGCTGCCTGCGATGTCGTCTTGGCTACACGCGAACAAGGTGTTCACATTCTGGAAGCCTATCGTCATTGGTTAGGTTTGCCTCCAATTGTCACTGTTCAACCGGCCGGAGGGCGCCCTCCGCGTCGCCACAAGGCCAAGCCGGAGGATCTCGATCTGGCCTCATCCATAAACCTGGTGGTTCTCTCGCGGAAAAATATTGCATCGCGTTGCCGGATCCTCGGCAGCAATCGGGCAATTACCCTGCGATCCTCAGGTCATGATCTGGCAGTTCCAGGTGAGATCGTCGTTGTTCGACCGAAAAAACAATGGAACTATTCCGGGCATCGGTATCTCTCCGGGGACATCGAATCGGTGAGATTTGATGCGAATGCCCTTGGTCTCGTTCCTTTGACTCTCAAGGACTTTGGAGAATGGAATCCCTCCGATCATTACTGGGGTGAGAAAGACAAACCGATTGAAAAATGGGCCGAGCCGATCATTTCTCATGGATCGAGACCCTCCTATGAGATGGAACAGGTTATTCCCGGTCAGAACCCTGGTAACTACGACAGTGACCCGATCATTGAGGCCCTGGAACTCAGGGATGCAGGCGAGCGCAGCAAGGCGACCGATCTCCTGATGGGGCTGTGCCAGAGTGATCTTCGCTGTCTCGACGCCCATGCCCACCTCGGCAACTTCGCCTCCGACTTCAATCCTACGGAGGCGATCCGCCATTATGCGGTAGGGGTCGGTATTGGTGAGCTTTCGCTTGGTCATGATTTCTCGGGGGTGTTGCCCTGGAGCCTGATCGACAACCGCCCATTTCTGAGATGTTTGCACGGTCTGGGGCTATGCGCCTGGCGCCTCGACCGGATTGAAGAAGCCCTGAAAATTTTTACCCGGCTGCTTTGGCTCAACCCGAGCGACAACCAGGGGGTCCGTTTTAACCTCGATGCCGTTGAAAATGGCCAGAGGTGGGAACCCGATCCAGTTCCACCAACCCCCTGATAAGTGAAAAAACATGGGAAAACAATAGCTTGGATTTGAAACATGGTAAAAAAAACACCTGGTGCAAAATCTCAAAAATTGCCAAAGTCAAAAGACATTTTTGACAGCGTCACACCCGCTGATGCCATGACCATTTTAAAAAGCCTTGCCCGGGAAGACCCTGAGCTTCGGAAAAAAATTGAAATCATGCTCATCGATATTTTGGGGGTAGTCGATACCGATAAGCTTTCCGGGGAGGTCTTCTATGAACTTGGCGCCATTCAGGTGGAAGAACTCTGGGATCGCTCAGGAAGAACCAGAGATGGCTATGTTGATCCTTCCGAAGAATCCTGGGAAATGTTTGACGAAGCTCTCGAACCGTTTATTCGGGATCAGGAAAGATTCAAAAACCTGGGCCAGATTCATAAAGCCAAAAACTACGGAATGGGGATTTTGCAGGGTATTTACAAGTTCGAACACGAATCAAAATCCGATTTCAAGGATTGGGCATCGGATGCACCTTTAGACCGGTTTGTCGATATTCTAAATGCATGGAAATCGTCTTTCCCTTCTGAAAAAGACCATGTCGCCATGAAAAAATTTCTCGAAAAAAACTGCCCAAACTGGAGTCGGCACTTTCGGGGCGGTCGAGCAGCATCTTTTCCGAAAAGGGATTAGAATCTGGCATTGTGTGCTGCCTTTGGCTTTCGTTATGATCGGTGCGGCAGGGTGGGGGCTTTCTCCTGCGGCCATAGATAAGTTGAATAATGCTGCAGATCGGGAATGTCCGCGATAAATCCCTCGTCTTCTTCGCAGTAGAAGAGGTAATATGATAATCTTTCATTCTAATTCCTCTATTTGAAGGTTATATTTCTCAATAAGGGCTATAAACTGCTTATTCGTTTCTTCTGTCAGCACCCAGGTTTGAATGTTGTGGTTCATCGAAAAGAGCGCCTGCAGAAGCAACTGAAACCAGCCGGTAAATTGTCGAGCCAGATGCGAAAAATTGGCTGCATGTTTTAAAATTCGGGCATCTGTATGGTAGAATAGAACTGATTTAAATAACAGGTTGAAAGCTGAACAAGGAGTCTCTGTGATGAACTTCGTTAATCTGGTGCGGAAACGTCTGCCTGGGCTGGTGCTGTGCCTTGGCATGCTGCTGGTTGCCTGTTCGCTGCCGGCGCGTGGCCTGACTCATGTAATCGCCCCTGAAACGAAGCTGCCGGGCTTCTTTCTCACCGGCATCGGCGATCTGCAGGTAATCATGCCCGAAGCCGGAAAAGGCCGCCAGATCATGGTCGCCATCGAAAAAGATGCCGATGCTACGGCTATCGCCAACTCTCTTCGCAGTATGTTCGGCGTTGGCAAGGCTTCCAGAATGAACCTGGAGCCGCTTGTGCCGCAGAACAAATATGAAGAAGAACTGATTGCCAAATTTCCTGAGCTTAAACTGCTTGTCATCAATGCCTTCCTGCCGGCAGCCGTGCAGGAACGCTTCAACCGCAAACTCGATTTCGGCGGGCCGAACTGCTTCAACACCGCTCTTGCCGCCACAGAGGGCATCGAACGCCATGAAACGCGGCATGTTTCCCTCAATGAATTCAAAGCACGCACCGGGCTGCTCTATACGGCAATTTCATCGGAAACACCCGAACCGGGCGATGCGCTGCTCTATAATTCTTCTGATCACGCGGCTGTTTACCTCGGTGGCGACCGGGTTTTCCACAAGAAAGATCTGCATAAGGAATATTACTTCCGCATGCCGCGCAAACTTGAAGTTTTTCACGCCGACCCGGGCGAATGGGTGCCAGGGCTGAATTACTGCGGGCCATATTCGAAGCCCGGCGATACGAAGATCAGCAGAATTCAGATTTTCCGCCGTAATGCGACACCGCTGCAGGCCTGGAATGACGCAGTTACGAGTCGGCCGGAATACCCGGTCATCAGCCTTATGAAAACCACCGCCATGAAAACCGCGCCAGCCTGGAGTCTCGGCAAGGTCATGGGCTACTGGAGCGAAGTGCTCAGCGATGAAATGGCGACGAAATTTGCTGAAACCATGAAGACCGACGCCGCCGGACGTCTTCTCTATACCGAGCTCGAAAGCGTCAGAGACCAGATTTTTATTGCCATCGAAGACGGCTATTATTCAAGCCCCTACGCCAATAACGACAAAATCACCAAAGAAATCTGGTTTTTCGACAACGAATACGCCCGTGGCATAATCACGGCGCTGCGCGACCTTTATGACCTGCAGACCGATGAAGAGACGCTGAACCGCATCTGCAAAACCCTGAAGGCCATCGATGGCAATTATCGGGGCAAATCCATGCTCGCTATAATCAAAGCCGGCAACTGAGGCTGTTTTGGCATTATTGTATATTGCTCTTATCTTTTTAACAGCGGTGCTTATCGCATGGGTGATCTATCAAAAATGTGAACACAGCGCAGAGAGAAGAAGCAGTCTCAAAGCCGTGGCCCAAAAGATTGGCTTCGATTTTTCCGAAAATGATGCCGGTTTTATGCGGATTATGCGTAAGAGCCAGTATGTTTCGAATGCCAGCAAGGTAAGAGCGAAATACTGTTTATCGAAAAGAAATGATGATGTCGAGATCAAACTAGCCGATTGCCGTTTTTCGAAAGACGGTTCACCTTGCGCAGCCACTATCTGCGTGGTAATCGACTACGGCATGAACCTGCCGGCCTTTTTTGTCAGCCGCCAGACCAGAAGTAACCCCTTAATCGACATGCTCTTCGAAGAGCAGGATATCAACTTTGAAGAAGACCAGCATTTCTCAAATGCATTTTTGCTGCAGGGTGACGAGATTTCGCTCAAATACCTCTTCAACCCTGAGGTTCGAAAGTTCCTGATGCGTTACGCCGGTTCTTCGGCGCAGATAGAAGGTGCAGGCCCAACCCTGTTTCTGCATAAAGGCGGCTTTGAGTTTCCGTCTGATTTCGAAGTTTTGGCCAGAGAAACCTTAGATCTTTGCCGTCTGCTCAAAAAGACCGCCGAGAAAGAAGGCCTTTGACTGCTATGGCCTTTATCACTGCAATGAGACCTGCAAACGCTGCTGCCATACAGTGAAACCAGGCTGGAAACGCGCTCAGTATCTAAGGGCCAGCAGTGGCGCGTGGGTGAAATGCTGCAAAAATTCGACTTTACCGCGCCATTGGTGTAACATCACCCGAAATTGTATCGCAGCTCCCGGTGCCGATCGACTCATGGTTATTATCACGGCAGCAATCTGATCGACGGGCTTACAGAATTCAAAAAGCAGAACTTAATTTATGGCAAAACTCACTCAGGGCAGTGTAAAACGAACTTTATTCACGATGGCATTCCCGATGCTGGCCGGCACGATCGCCATGAATGCCTACAATCTTGCCGACACCTGGTTCGTTTCCCGCCTGGGCACCCTGCCGCTTGCGGCCATGGGCTTTACTTTTCCGGTAGTTATGCTGCTTACCTTCATTGCTGGCAGTATCGGCACAGGGGTTACCACGCTGACATCGCATGCCATCGGCAGGCACGACCAAACAACGGCTTCCAGAATCGTTTCACACGGGTTCGCGTTTACCATTCTTGTCGCCTTTTTCATGTCGATTGCCGGCTATCTTAGCATTGAACCGGTGTTCAGGCTGCTAGGTGCCGATGATCTGACCCTGCCTCTGATAAGTGACTACATGAAAACCTGGTATGTCGGCGCGGTTTTTATGGCGCTTCCCATGATGGGAAACGGCATTCTGATTGCCAGTGGTGATTCGCGGTCTGCCAGCAGTTTCATGATGCTCGGCGTCGTGCTCAATGTTATTCTCGACCCGATCATGATTTTCGGCTGGTTCGGCTTTCCGGCGCTGGGCATGTTTGGGGCGGCTCTCGCAACTGTTATTGCCCAGGCCATCGCCAGTCTGAGACTATTTTATCTGCTTAACCGAAAACACCGGCTTCTTGGATTTAACAACGGGGCCGGCAGCTCATTCATTTTTTCATGCCGGCAGATTCTTGAGTTTGCTGTTCCAGCCGGTTTCAGTATGATGCTGATGCCGGTGTCGGCCGCGATAATTACCTCATTGTTAAGCAGCTACGGGCATGAAGCTGTGGCCGCCAGTGGTGCCGCCAGCAGAATCGAGATGATTGCCTTTGTGATTCCCATGGCGCTGGGCATGTCGATGACGCCATTCATAAGCCAGAATCTTGGGGCTGGCAGAATGGATAGAATAATTGAAGCAAAAAATCTGGCTTCAGCTTTTGCCATAATTTATGGGTTTCTCATTGCCATCGTTTTTTATTTATCAGCCACCTTGCTTGCCGGCATTTTCACCGAAGATCCGCTGGTAAGTTCAATTTTGACGAAATATATCAAAATCATCTCCTGGGGCTATGGCATGATGGAAGTGCATCGTTACAGCGGCTTTGTCTTTACCGGCATGCATCGACCGTTTTCTTCCACGGCACTTAATGCCCTCAGGGTTCTTGTTCTGCTGATACCCCTGTCTTTCGCCGGATCGCATTTTTTCGGTATTACCGGTATCTTTGCGGGCAGACTGATAACCGATCTGACCGTGGGAACCTTCGGCCTGATATGGGTTTCCCGTGTGCTGACCCGGGAATCGACACCCGGGAAGCCTGTTCCCACCCCTGTGTATCACGGCTGACTTGACCTGAAAAGCCGGTTTCGTTATAATAATCCTATTCCAACAGGAGACAAGGGCTTGAGAAAGTAAGACTGCGAACGCTTTTAACCGGTTATTTTTTTTTCACGGTGCGTGTCGTTGCTGCTTTCTTCCGGAGGTTTTCCATGTTGCAGTTTCACAATGTTTCGTTCACTTACCCTTCTGCGCCCAGTCCTCTGTTTACCAATCTCAGTCTGACTTTTGGAAAAGGCTGGTCAGGTCTGGTCGGCCCAAATGGCTCTGGCAAGACCACCCTGATCAGTCTCGCGGCTGGCGAGCTGAAGCCTGATTCCGGCCATGTCAGGCATACCGGCCTGCTGGTCTGCTGCCCGCAGCGCAGCGAAAAGCCGGGCGACAACGAGCGCGGCCTGTTCGACCCCTTCAACTGGAGCAGCGAAAAAGAGCGTCTTTGCCGCCTGCTGGAAATTCAGCCCGACTGGCTCGACCGCTGGCAAACTCTCAGTCAGGGCGAGCAGAAGCGCTTTCAGGTCGCTGCAGTTCTGGCGCAAAAGCCCGATATTCTGCTCGTCGATGAGCCGACCAACCACCTCGACATGGTTTCGGCCGGGATGATTTTTGCTGCTTTCAGGAGTTTCGAGGGCATCGGAATTCTCATCAGTCACGACCGCCGCCTGCTCGATGATCTCTGCCGGCGCATCGTCTTTATCGACCCGCCCGACGTGCTGCAGTTTTCTGGCAATTACTCACAGGCGCTAGAACAGAAGAACGGCGACGAACAGGGCCGGGTTCAGCATCGCGAGAATCTTAAAAGGTCTGCGGCCCGCCTCGAAAACGAGCTGCGCCGCCGCACCGAAGAGGCTGACCACACTGCCAGCCGCATTTCGAAACGGCATATCGGCCGTCATGACTCTGACGCCCGCGGCAAAATCAATCTGGCACGGCTTACCGGCAAAGACGCGGTTTCGGTGAATCTCGCCGCCAGTATGTGCAAGCGCGTCGCCCGCCTGAACGAGGAAATCGAAAACACCAGAATCAAGAAGCGCTACGATCTCGACTTTCGCCTCGCTGGCGAGCGCAGCCCGCGTGACTGTGTTGCGCGACTGCCGCGGCAGTCATTGCCGATGGGCCCGCAGCGGTTTCTCGAAGTGCCCGAAATGGCAATTCTGCCCGCTGACCGCATCGGCATCGTTGGCCCGAACGGCTCGGGCAAAAGCACGTTCTTGCGGCTGCTTGTCGCCAGTATTGATTTTCCGCCCGACCGGGTGCTCTATATCCCACAGGAAATCTCGGTCAAACGCTCAGGCGAGATCGTCAGGGAAATGCTTGCCCTGCCATCAGAACAGCTTGGCCAGGTGATGTCGTTCGTCAGCTGCCTCGGCTCGATTCCAGCGCGTCTGCGTGAAACCGAGATTCCCAGCCCCGGCGAAGTGCGCAAGATCTGTCTGGCGCTCGGGCTGCTGAAAAAGCCCTGGGTGATCATCATGGACGAACCGACGAACCATCTCGACCTGCCAGCCATCGAACTGCTCGAAAGCGCACTCGCGCAGATCGAATCAGCGTTGATTCTCGTCAGCCACGACGCAGTTTTCCTGTCGCACCTGGTCGACCGCCGCCTCTGCTTTTCCGGCAACTCGATGTCGTTCGACTCGTGACCTGGAGGCCAGGCGATGGTCTGAGAAAATTGCATTAGAAGCCCTTAAGGGCGACAAAACTCTTTCTGAGGTCGCTCAGTAATTTGAGGTTCACGCGAATCAGATCGTGCAGTCGAAAAATGAGCTTCTGGAAAAGGTAGAACAATCAAATGCCGGAACAGGCGTGTGATGTACGCTCGTTCCCAAAAACTTTGAAATAGCCGTTTTTGCTCGCGTTTTTCAATTTTCTGGCAGTATGTTCATCCCAACAGAAAAAAGAAAAATTGTAGGGCCGTCCCAATAAGTTTAAGAAAAAAATCGTCTTGACCTTAAAAAACGAGGGCTGATATACTCCGTGCGGTAAAGCAAATTCCTAGCCAAAGCCAAGGGTCAAGGGAGGAGTCGCTGTTGATAGATCCCATCCTCCATTTAAACGCCGACGATCTTGGACGCTTCGTCCTGGATCTCGAGACCCCCCTCGAGAAAACCGCCGGGAAGGCGCTTGGCTGTGTGGCCGGACTGATGCTGTTCCTGTTCATTCTCGTTGCGGGCGAGTTCTGGCATTCCGATGCTAGTCTTTTGGCGAGATTGGGGGGGATTGTTTTCTTTTTTCTCCTCACCCTCTTTTCTTTTTATTTGTGGAAAAGCCTCGATTGCTTCTATGTTCTCGACGATGTGGGAGGGCAGTTGCTCTACCATTTTTCCGCTTTCCTGCTCGTTTCAGAAGATCCGGTCGCTAACCTTGAGGACATCATCGGGATCGGCGTCACCTCGACCAGCGACAATTCGTGTGCCGTTGTCATAGGCTTGGCTGAGGGGACCATCCTCAGGGGCAGCGACTTTCTGCCGATGGGGAAACGAACCTTCGCCAACACGCTTGCGTCGAGTTTGGCGGAACTTATCAAGGTTCCGGTTTTGACTCTTGGGGATGGCGAAACCTCGCACCTTGCCGTCGAGAGCGGCAAGCTGACCAAGGCGATGGGGCGGATGCTTGCTTCTTCCGCGACTCAGGAGCGGGTATTGGGCTGCTTGTCAGGAATCATTCTCGTTCCCTTCGCCCTTCATCTTGGGATGGCTCCCTTGAATATCGTTATGGCGGCTCTCGGGGACAAACGACCCTCCAAGGAGTTCTTTCTGCAGAAGACCTTCTATGGTTTCATCCCCGACCCGAAGGAAGGGGCGAAGCCAGCATCCTCGCTCCCCGAAGAGCGGAGCAACTCCGTCCCCCGGCCCTTTCCCTCAGAGACCCCCCCAGCAGTGGCCAACCCCTCGACCAATACCAAACCCCGACCGCCATCACCTCCAGCATCTCAAGAACGGCGCGAAGCGAAGCCCAGGCCCATCCACATTCCGTCGGTCGGGGTCGAGGCGTCTGCGTCGGGAACCATCGTCCCCGGACTGGGGATCATCGGCCTGGTTGAGCTCGGGGAGGAACTTTCCGTTGTCTATGCCAGATTCGGCAAGACCCCAGCGGAGATTGAAGCCGCTCTCACCAAGGCGAGGGAGGTTCCGCGTTCTTCGAATCCTTTTTACATACCTGTTCCAGAGGTTCGTGAGGATTTTCTTGACCAGGCCCTGTCGGTCGTTTTCACCGGCACACGGGGTATCCGCAATGGTCCTCTGAACGTTTCCCAGATCGAGGTGTTCCATGGCAAGCCTCTTCCTTATCAAACCATTGATCGCATAGGCTTTGGCGCCAGCGCGAAGGAGATGTTCGACCTCGGTGACGGCAGGGGCAACCTCGGGCGGAACGAAGGTTTGGAATTCCAGGCCCGGCATCGGGAAGCGGGTTTCTTCGAGACCGTCATCGTCAATGGTCGGGCTGGGTATGGCGTGGAATTCCGCGACATGGGGATTTCCTACGGATTCAGGGGCGACCGGTTGGATTTCATCGAGATCAAGCCGGGTTCAAACGGGGGGGCGAGGCGTTGAACAAAGAGCAGAGCAGCCATTCCGAAAGGTTCCAGGAACTCCACCCGATCTTTTGCGGCCGTTGCGGTTCAGTCGTTCCCTTAGCCGATGTTGAAAGCATCGCGTGTGTGTATTGCGGTGCACCGAACGAGATTCCCGAGGGTTATCGCCGCGGCCGGGAAGCTCGGCAACAGCTCGAGGAATGTCGGACCCGCGCCCGGGACTTCCTCGCCCGGCTCGGCCGGCGCCCCCGACGATGGGAAGTGGGGCTGACCTTGGTTCCGTCGTGGGCTTTCTTTCCGGTCTTGGGGCTGTTTATCTTACTGGGGTTTTCCGTGACCCTTTCCATCCTGGATTCGCTGTTGACACGAGTCTTGGGGGTGTGGGTCGTGGACTATTTCTCGCCTTGGGCTCTCTGGCCCGCGACCTCCGGGATCCTGTTCCTTTTTCTCGCCATGGCTCTGGCTGTATATTTTCTGGTCCGGCAACGGGTTTTCGTCACTCGCCGTCTGATGGCTGTTCTGGCCGCCGGCGAACCGGTAAAGGCCGGGGGGCCAGCCGTTTGCCGTCGATGCGGGGCTCCCTTCCAGGTGGCTCCCAACGAGTTGGTTGCCGCGTGTTCCTACTGTGGAACCGAGAGTTTCCTGCAGGTTCCGCCCGAATGGGTGTCCGCCACGCGCAACCTGTGCCGGTCCTCCGGCCGCAACGTGTTTTGGGGCGAACGGGAATTCGATCGGGAAACCGCCTCGTCCCGCCAGACCTTTGCCAATCTTTTGATCCTGTTCGGTGGTTTTTTTGCCATCCTGACGATAGGGTTCCTTCTGGAAGCGAGATCCGATGAGCCGGGATGGCATGAACAGGTCGGGAAAGCCCAACGGGAGATTTTCGGCCGGGCCCGGGATATCCCCTGTCCCCAGGTCGGCATACCGTTCAAGATGCATGGGCTCTTTCTGCGTCATCGGCGAGAAATCGAGTTTGCCTACACGATTGCGCTGAAGAAAGGGGAAACCCTGGAAATCTCTCTGCTGGCTTCGGAGTCAGCCCAAATCCAGTTTTTTGGGCCCTCACAACGTGCATCCGTCAACCTGGTCCCGGGAGGCGTAGCCCGCTATCAGGCGGAACTGGGGGGCTGGGTCAAACTCTTTCTCACGCTTCCGTCGGAGAAACCTCCCCTTCCGACGATTCGCTTCGATCTCACTTCCTGACACCTTCGAATCCAGTTTTCCCGTTTCCGGGAAGGGAGGTAACAGGATTTGGCCAATGTAGGTGGTGAAACCAGGCCAAGAATTTTCTTGGTTTCTGTCAATTCAACAACTTTTGCGGAATACGAGGAAAATGGCTCTCTATCAAGGAGCCAATCAAGTAATATATTGCAATCAATGAATGCTTTGATCATGAGCCTGTCGTGACCGGAAAAACTAGACTGGCGCGGGTGTTTCGTAAGCAAGACCCGTGATCCGGCGGTCATTTCCGCCTCTACGCAGTTGTTCGACCTCTTCAATACAATTCTATTTTTACGAATTTTGAGTATCGTTTGAAATCATTATCGCAGGTGAAAATTGGAATTTTATTTCTGACTGCCACTGCACAGATCAAAAAATCAATGTGCCCTCCCTGGATTCCATTTTTTCTGCAGTCATTTGAAAACTTTGCGGCAAGAACGTAATCATCGTCTATTATTTGCAAATTGTCAAAGGCATCAAGTTTGTTCTGAAGTTCTTTGAATTTTTTGGGATCTGAGTATCCAGATAAGATTTCCTGACGAATCGGCCCAATAATCAAGGCATCGTTGTTCAGAATGAGTTCAACTAACTTCTTTTCAATGTCTTTATTCGCTATTCTGTCCCTTCGCAAAACAGACGACCAGATGCATGTGTCAACTAGGGTTTTCATGATTAACGGCCTGACTTATAATCATAATCAGGATCAGGATCAAATTTCCCAAACAATTGGATAATTTCTTTTTGCTTTCTCTTTTCAATAAATTCTTTTAGGGCTTGGTTAACTGTTTCCTTTTTGGTTCGAAGCTTTCCAATTTCGAGAGCAAGTTTCAAAAGGTCATCATCGATAGCAAGATTTGTAGGCATAAGCTTCACCTCCACACATATTATAACACATGTCGATGTGTGATCCGATTTTTGTTTTTTGGGGGGTCGAACGCCAGTCGTGACCGGAAATGAGAGACAGGCGCGGGGCTTGCGACTGTAAGACCCGTGAACGGCGGTCATTTTCCGTCTCGACGCAAATGTTAGACGATGAATTTGTCATTTTTTAGAAATCGTTCAAGCAAAACATCATCTACATTTTTTCTAGAATCAAATACGGCTAAAATGTAAACATTCTCAAAAGATACCCTGTACATAATTCTCCAGGGTGTAACAACCAACTCACGAAACAAAAGAAAACCCTGTCCTTCAAATTCTGGAACTATTCTGCCTCGAAAAGGGACATTATCGAGTTGAGAAACCTCTGTTTTTATTCTTTTTAAAATTTGACCGGCCGTTTTTGGGTTTTCGGAGGCAATATAGGAAATTAATCTTTCAAGATCTAGTGCGGCTTGTTCAGACCAATTTATCTTAAACCTTTTTTTCATGTTTTTTCAGCTTCTTTTCAATACTGTTAAACACTGATTCATTATCAATAATTTTGCCCTTGCGAACCTCTTCTTCGCTCATTGAAACTAGCTTCAACAGCGAAAGTGCTTTGCACATAGATTCATAACTTTCAGGGTCTTGCAGGACAGCCTTAGCTTCACCATTTTGAGTGATAATTATTGGTCTATGAGTTTCATTGATGTATTTCAACAATTCGGCTGCGTTTGCTTTGAGATAGGTTATGGGTTTTATGTCCGATAAATTTGACATTTTTCACCTCCGGTCTTTTAAAGATACCATAAAAGAACCGACAAGATTGGAATTTTTTGTTTTTATTTATGTCGTCTAACGACGGTCGTGACCGGAAAAACGAGACGGGCGCGGGTGTTGCGCAAGCAAGACCCGTGACAGGCCTCATTTTCCGCGTCGATGCACTGGTTATGCGCTATTTTTTTCTTTTTTTCCAGTGTTTTGGGTTCTGGCGTAAGTGCATTATTGAAAGTATGAATATTTCGTCATTTTCTTCAACACTGTAAACAATGCCAAACGGGAAACGATTTACCAGGCATCTTCTCACATCATCTTCAATAGCCGGCCAACCGCGCGGGTATTCAACAATTGCTTGAATCCCTGTTAATACCTCAAGAGAGAAATCATTCCCAAGGCCAGGTTGACAGTCTTCGTAGTAGTCGATAGCCAGGTCTAATTCTGACTCAGCGGCTGGATGAAAAGACAGTTTCATTTATCAAAACGCTTCTTTATTTTGGCAAAAACCTCATAGCCAGGTATTGGCGTAACTTTGCCGGAACGGAGTTCGGCTAATCTTGTTTTTGCTATCTTTATCCACTCTGCATCAATTTCTGGAGAAGTTCTGTTAAGTGTGCGCAACAAAGAATCAATGACTGCAATCCTATCTTCAGCGGGAAGCGACTACGCATCCCTGATGATATCTTTTACTCCGTGCATAATTGGTTCTCCTCTTTCAAATCCATTTTACCATATTGCAAATCATATGCCAATTATCGTATCCAATCGTGCTGGATGGTTGTTAATTCTTGTTTATTTGCGCATAACGACTGGTTGAGCGGGCGAAGCTTTGTCCGCTCGAACCGACTTGTTAACCCGGTTCGTCCGGCTCTCTAAAACATTTATCCGATGATGTCATTAAATCCATCATCTGCTTACAAATTAACGCATGCTGCGACAAATTGTCCATGGATTTTGGCAGAAACATTTAGATGTCCGCTCAAAGGCAGTTAAGGCTCGCATATTTCCGTAAAATCACAAAACGGCATCGGCCTCCCAAAAGTCAAACTTTCCAGTAAAGCCGCTTCAGCTTCCTTGGCTCCGAATAATTAACAACTGGCTTCGGCCTGCAAGGCCAAACAAGCTTCCTGACCGGGTAACGACTGTCGTGACCGGAAATGAGAGACGGGCGCGGGTGTTGCGCAAGCAAGACCCGTGATCCGGCCGGTTTTTCCGCCTCGACGCAAATGTTAGACTTGCGTAGTTGTGATCGAATTTTTTGCATTTTATTGTCTTAATTTTGTCCTAAATCTGCCCTAAATTTGTCCTCATTGTCCTATTTTGTCTTGAAAAAAGACCGTCTAGCCCGTTCATGATCGACCTGCTACGCCTGAAAGCGGTTGGCACTGGACTTGCCTTTGGTTATGATCGTCACGGCCTGTGACAATCGATTTCAGGCTCATTGTCGAAGGCGCCCCGACCAAGTAACTTTTTAATCTTACACTTTCAACTCCTCTACACATGCACTTTATCACCATTACACTTCGGATTGGGTGATTTTTTGTCTTAAGCGAATCTAACGCCTGTCGTGACCGGAAAAACGAGACGGGCGCGGGTGTTGCGCAAGCAAGACCCGTGATCCGGCCGGTTTTTCCGCCTCGACGCAAATGTTAGAATTACGCAGTTGTGATCGAATTTTTTGCATTTTATTGTCTTAATTTTGTCCTAAATCTGCCCTAAATTTGTCCTGATTGTCTTCATTTGTCTTGAAAAAAGACCGTCTAGCCCGTTCATGATCGACCTGC
>DAOPYA010000059.1:22901-26382 GCA_035352635.1 Candidatus Rifleibacterium sp. | reverse complement strand
TGGGGTGCTCGACAAGCGTCGCTTATGCAATCGCCTGACCTGCCGAAACCAGCACTTAGAGATAATTAAGTTTTCGTTTGCCCTATTTAGCAACAATTGCCTGTACCAATTTTTCTTCAGATGTGATAAAGTTACACAAACAAAACAACAGACTGAGGGTTGCGGAAATTCTTCCGGTTTGCCGGCATGGCTTTCGGCAACGCCCTGGCTGTTATTGATGCCGTAAACGATGCTCAGGGTGCAGGGTTAACATGCCCCTTCTTTTTTACGGCAGGCAATAATTTCAACTGGAGGCAGACGCAATGGATGAAATCGAAAATAAGCCGGTCAAACCGGGCCGGGGTCTGTTTTTTTATCTCAAAGTCCTGATGGTTTTTGCTCTTCTGATCGTTGTTTCAGGTGGCATCGCCGTCTATTACGTCTATCACCGCCTGACCACCGACAGCCAGCTTGAAAAGATGGTCATGGAAAAAGTCAGCAGCGCCATTAACATGGACGTTAAATTCGAAACCCTGTCGGTTGTTTTTCCCGGAATCGAAATTCGCAACGTCACGGTTGCGACCAATACCGAAAGTTTGCAGCTCAATTCTCAGATTGGGCAGATTACCATACGTCCGAGTCTGGCGGCAGCCTTTAGCGGGGAACTTCTCATCGACGCCCTGACGGTGGCTTCAGCGACTACCGATGTCGAGCTGAAGAAGTCAGCAGAAAAGGCAAAACCCGATGCCACGGCTTCTTCAACCGCCGCTTTCGATCTGGCTGGTATCAAATTTCCGTTTAATGGTATTGATTTGAATGGCCTGAGGTTTTCGGTTGTTGATCGTAACTCGGGTCAGTCACATGAACTTGTGGTCAATAGTGCCGGTTTGACACGCTCTATGCTTTCTGACTCGGTGCCGTTCAATATGGATGCGGTTCTGGTGGGCAAGGCAAAGATGGCCGTTGATGGCAAGCTGTTCTGGCCTTCAGATGTGGCTGCCGATCTCACCATCAGCGCCGAAAGCGTCGATGAACTCAAAAAAATGGTTCCAGAAGAGTACCGCAAGCATGTGCAATTTATTAAAAGCGCTCAGTTAAAAGCTTCGGTCAAATACAGCCTGACCAAGGGTTCTCTGGTGCTTGATTCCTGTCAGGTTAAGGCCGAGCCGGGTCTGCAGGCTGATGGCGGCCTTGATTTCAGCAGCACGGCTCCGTTGAATGGCAAAGCAAAATTTAAAGTTTCACCTATGGCCGTTAATGATCTATGGCCCATGGTCAAGGGTTTTGTGCCGGCGGAGCACGGCCTGGCCCTCAAGGATGGCAAGATTTCGGCCGGGGTCGATCTGACAATCGTCGATGGTGCGGTCTCTGCCCTTAATATTTCGGTGATTCCCGAAAAAATTGAGGTCAGCGCCAAAGCCCTGCCGCAAAAAGTCACGGTTGAGCAAGGCCAGATAAGCTATGCCGATGGCAAAGCCAGATTTTCAGCGTTCGAGGCCAGAATGGCCGATACGCTCCTCAAGATGCCATCAGGCACTCTTGCTATGACTCCGTTGTCCTTCAATGGCGAACTGGCGGCCGAAGTCAATCTTGACAGCATCTGGAAACTTGCTTCCGGTTATCTCAGCGCCGAACAGAAACGGGTGGTTCCGTCTGGCAAGGCTGCCTTTAACGGCAAGCTGGCCTATGACAGCAAGGGCGTCAGGGTTGACGGCACTCTCAGCTCTGAGAAGATCGAAGTTCATGAGACTAAAACCTCTGCCCGGGCGGTTGTCGAAAGATTGCGCGTTCATTTTGATTCTGTTGGGCCATCTGCGGGGGTTATCAAAATTGAAAGCCTTGAAGTTGCCGGAGTTGGTGCGACGTTAAAGATTAACGGTACGGTTAAAAATGCCGCTGATCTTGGCTTTGACCTGACGGCCGCCGGCAACCTCAAAGTTGCTGAATTTTCAAGGCTGGCGGCTGGTCTTTTTAAGCTGCCGGTTCGCGAAGGTCAGTTCAAGGGCGACCTGACCCTCGATCTCAAGGTCGGTGGTTCGGTTTCCAACCCGAAACCCAAAGGGCGCATCGAATTTAAGGAAATTTTTGCTGATTTTTCTGATCGTGGCCTGGTGGTTTCCAGTCTGAACGGTGCTGCCGCAGCTGATGTTGATAATCTTACCCTCGATAAACTCTCGGCTGAAATGTTTGGTGGCAAGCTGTCGATTACCGGCACTCTGAAGAATTTCAAAAAGCCGGTCGCTGATGCCCGGGCAACGGTCAGTGGCGCAGACCTGGCCGCGATCCGCAAGTTCCTCAAAACCAATTTTCGTGAAATGTCAGATGATCTCGACTTCAGCGGCAAGGCTGATCTGAATGTCGTGGTAACCGGCCCGGCCAACGCACCTGATCTTAAAGGCGACGCATTGCTCAGGGAATGTCGCTTTAATCACCCGGCGGTTCTGCGACCCATCGAAAATATCGCCGGCCCGATTACCTTCAGTAATGCTGGCCTTGAAACTTCAGGCCTGACCGCGGGCTGGGGTACTTCGCGGGCAGTTGTTAAAGGCTCTCTGAAAAACTGGGCCAAATTCATCACCGACTTCAAGTTTGTGGTTGACCCGCTCGATATTACCGATGCCGGCGGCTTTTTCCTCAAAGATAGTGGCTACAAAATTGATGGCAAGGGTACCGGCAGTGGTGCGATTACCGGTGAAGTCGCCATGATCAAGGTTGACGGCGTGGCCTCTGTACCGACAGGTATCTTCTCTGCCCCTGTGAGCGAAAAAGGCGAAGTCTTCAAATTTCCGTTCAAGAACATGCAGGCCCGGGCTACCTATTTCTCAAAGCAGCTGAATGTGAGCTCTGCCAGTCTTGAACTGTTCAGCGGCAAGGTCAATGCATCTGGCAAGGTGCATCTCGACAAAGACCCGATTGCTTACGAGTTCGACACCCGTATCGACAAATTGATGACCCAGCAGTTTCTGGCCGAAAACACCAAATATAAAGATATTCTGCAAGGCGGCCTCGACGGCACTTTCAATGCCTCGGGTAATACTTCTGGGTTGGTCAGCATGAACGGCAAGGCCAGTCTGGCAATGCAGAAGGGCTTTTATAATTCGCCGCCCTTTGTTAAGCAGATCAGCCAGCAGCTTGAAGCGCCGCAACTTGCTTCCGGGCCGATCGAAAACGTCGCTGGTGATTATCTCATTGCCGGTGGCCGCATTACTTCTAAAAATACGGTTGGCAAGTCGAAAGCCGGCAAAGTTAGCTTTACTGGTTCAGTAGGTCTTGATGCCACTCTCGACGGCGAAGCCCAGGTTCAGATTAATCGTGATGCCTGCCAGCAGAGCAATATTTTGCGGCAACTGGTCGGCAACTCTGAAACTCTTGATATTCCGATTACCCTGAAGGGTTCGTTCATGTCGCCGTCTGTGGGTATGCCCCTAGACCGCATGCTGAAAGACATTGCGGGCAAACGCGTTAAAGAAGCTGTACAGCAGAAGGTGGGCGATGAAATCGG
>DAOPYA010000059.1:0-22801 GCA_035352635.1 Candidatus Rifleibacterium sp. | reverse complement strand
TGAAGGTGAAACTTGAATAAACAAAGATTTACACTCGAATTCAGCAAATCTGCAAATATACAGATCGTCGGCTTTTCTGGCTTTTTAACGACCGGTCTGACCGAATCTCTTACCCCCGAAGTCGTCAAAAGCCTGGCCGATGGTTGCCGACTTTTCCTTTTTGATTTTTCGGGCGTGACCATGCTCGAAAGCCCTGCCGTGGCAGTGCTTCTGACCATGACCGAGAAAATAGTCGATGAACATCAGGGCGAACTGGCTTTCTGCGGTTTAAACGAGATGGCTTCGAAGGTTCTTGAAATGGTCGGAGTTTTTCTCTACGCCGGCCGTTTTAAAGATCGCGCCGAGGCCATCGCCGGTATGGGTGAGCCATGAGACTGCCAGATTTCTGGCAGAAATACTGCTGAAAATCTGGTTGAATTTTGTGTGCTGATACGCTAAGCTTTATACTGTACAGAAATTTGCTGGTGGTACACCCCTTGCGTAATTTCAATTCAGTGGTTATAATCAGGTATTATTTTATGATGGAGGGCATGAACAGATGTCTAAGACCTTGACAAGATTACTAGCTCTTGTAACTGTGTTCTGTATGTTGTTTACGGCTGAAGTAAGCGCCGGTAAAGGCTACGGTAAATCTTCTGGCAAGAAGAAAACCGGTTTCTTCTGCAAGGTCGGGCACGCTATCAAAAAAGCGGTCCATAAGGCAGGCAAGGCCATCAAAACCGCTGCCCAGAAAACAGGCAAAGCCATCAAAACTGCCGTCAAAAAGACTGGCAAGGCTATCAAGAATGCCGCCATCAAAACCGGCAAAGCTATCAAAGTAACTGGCGCCAAGATCAACAACGCAGTTAAAGACAGCGGCGTCTGGATGAAACAGAAAGTATTCGGCTGCAAACACCGCGTCTGGGTATGTGGCCACTATGACAAGAACGGCAAATGGATCAAAGGCCACTGGAGAAAATACGAAAGCAAACCGGGCAACAATAACCCCGGTCAGGGCAATAACCCCGGTCAGGGTAACAACCCCGGTCAGGGCAATGAACCTGGTCAGACTCAAGATCCGTTGCCTCCAGTAGGCGATGAACCCGGTCTCCCCGGCGGTGATACTGGTTCGACTCCTTCAGAACCGGCTCCTGCTCCAGGCGATGAACCGGCTCCGTCCCCGACTGAACCAGCTCCGATGCCCGGTAGCGAAACCGAAAATCCTGCTCCGGCCCCGGCTCCTGAAGATCCGGTTCTCCCCGAACTCCCCGAAGGCGACAACCCCGCCCCGACACAGCCCGGTGATGATGTTCCCACCACTCCCGAACAGCCCGGTGATGACGCAGGTCAGGCCGGTCAGGGTTCCCAGGGTGAACAGTCCGATGACGCTGGCCAGGCAGGTCAGGCAGGTCAGGCTGGCCAGGCTGGTCAGACCGAACAGAAAGACGAACAGATTTCCCTCAGAACCATGGGCATGCTGATGAACGACATCGTTAAACAGTCAGGCGACATCACCAGCTTCAAAAAAGCTGCCAAGACTGGCATGAGCTACTCCATGGATGTTCAGAGCAACCTGAACTCTACCTATGCCACCCGCGAAGCCAATGCCCGCCTGCTGGTCAAGGTAATCGTCTGGGATCTCCAGCAGAACAAAGGCAACGCCGGTCAGTATTTCAACTTCTTCACCCACAAGATGAAAGACCTTGATCCTGCAAGCCGCAAGCTTATTCATGATGTAGTAAGCAAAGTTAAAGATGGCGTGCAGTATGGTGCAGGTCACGTCACTGAAAAGTCAGAAAAAGCAGTCTACGAAAAGAGACTTAACGAAATCGACGGTTTCTGAGTCAGATTTAAATAAAAGGGTCGCCCAGTCATGGGCGGCCCTTTTTTAATGCAAAAAAATCGTTGCCTTTGCATCGGGCCGGCCATAGAATGAGAGTCAGGAGAAGGCTATGAAACTTCGTTTCGGTCAGATTTTTCTTGTTGCATCACTGATTTCATTGATTGTCACCATTCTCTGGCTGGCTTACCCAAGCCGGAATCGCAATTACCACCTGGTGCTCACCGGCATGGGCCGAGGCCGTACTCAGCCATTCAAGGCTCGTTTTGAGCCTTATCAGGGGCGGCGTATGGGCGGTTCTGCGGGCATGGCCACCGTCATCAAAGAAACGGTGGCGTCATTCTCGGGCGAACCATATAATATTTTTTCGATCGGCACCGAAATCTCCGGAACTGCCGACTCTTATTTTACACGTGGTTCAACGGTCGTCAAAATCATGAATGCTCTCGGCATCGAGGCGATGCTGGTCAGTAATATTGAATTCACCTACGGCAGCCGGCGTCTGGCCGAACTGGCTGAAGAAGCCGAATTTGCCTTTGTCAGTTCTAATGTTACTGAAACCGCCAGCGGGCGCAGCCCCGCTTTCCTTTCTCCTGAGCTGATCCTGAACCCGGGCCTTGGCCTCAAGATCGGTCTGCTGGGTCTGACGCCTCCGGCAACCCCCAATCTCACTTCGCGTGAAAACGTTGCGGGTCTTGAGTTCGCTCAGCCTGATGCCGGGCTGGGCATGCGCGTCAAAGCGCTTCGCCAGGCCGGTGTCGATCTTGTTATTCTGCTGACGCAATACAGCCGTGATCGCATTACCCTGCCCGAATGGCGTGCCATTGCCTCGGCGGCCCCAGATATCTGTGTACTGCTTGATTTTGATATTGAAGCGCCGCCACCCCTTCGCAAAGATGGTATCGTGGTGACCACTGTCAGTGGCTACAACCAGACCAAAGAAATAGATGTGCTCGACCTTGAGATAACCCCGTCTCCGGTCAGCATCGTGAGAATTGCCGGTCGCCGCCTGCCGGTCGATCATGCTGAAATTACTTCAGACCCTGAGGTCGAAGCCATTGTTGAACAGGCGACCCGCCAGACGGCCAGCCAGCGCGATGTTCTCATTGGCAGTTTCGCCGAAGACTACAACAAATCATACAATTCCGAATGTTGCATCGGCAATCTCATCACAGACGCGATGCGTGCTGAGACCGGCGCCGAGATCGCCCTGCAGAACAGCGGTGGTATTCAGGGCAACATTCAGGCCGGCGACTTTACTCTCGGTGACCTGTTTACGGTGATGCCCTTCGATAATCAGCTCGTGCAGATGACCCTGGCCGGGCGCGATCTGCTTGAACTGCTCAAACTGGCAGCCAGTCGCCAGCGCGGGGTTCTTCAGGTTTCCGGGTTAAAATACTCATTTACCCATCGCAGCCCGCAGGATTTTACCTTAAAATCCGTGACTGTTGGCGATCAGGAACTTGACCCTGACAGGCAATACCAGGTGGTTACCAATAACTTTCTTGCTGACGGCGGCGATAATTTTCTGCCCATGCAGAACGGTATGAACCGCAAACCAGGCCGCCAGCAGCGTGACGTCGTCAAAGACTACATTTCGGGTTTGGCGGCTTCGGGCCCGGTCAGCCTGCGTATTGACGGCCGTATCGTTGCAGAAGAATGATTGTAATAATCTCTCTGACATGGTAGAATCGCCGTTATGTTTGATATCTCATGGATGAATCCGTCGGGCGGCAGCTGCAATAAAGAGTCTCTGCAACGTGAAAACGAGGTCCTGAAGCGTCAGATCCAGGAACTCCTCACCCTGGATGAGACCGGCTTTTTTATTGAGCTGGATTCACTGCTGCGCGCCATTCTCAAGAAGGCACTCATTCTCTGCAAGGCCGAATCTTCCTTTTTTTCTCTGGCCGGCAAAGACCCTGCCGATCTCGATGTTCGCATCAGCAACGTCATTCTTGAAGAAAAGATGGATAAAATTCGG
Source organism: Candidatus Rifleibacterium sp. (assembly GCA_035352635.1). Taxonomy (GTDB): domain Bacteria; phylum Muiribacteriota; class Ozemobacteria; order Ozemobacterales; family Ozemobacteraceae; genus Rifleibacterium. The sequence continues at coordinate 19,001 of DAOPYA010000059.1, read as the reverse complement.
GCGCAGTTCAAGGCCGAATACCCCCGTTGGCAAGAATCAGAAACCTCGATTATCACTATCGAAGATTTTATTTTGTTGCCCCTGGTTCGTCGCCACCGTATTCTCGGGCTTATTGGTCTCAAACTGACTGCCGATGCCCCTGACAACATCTGTGAAATTCTGCCGACTCTCGCTTCGCAGGCCGCGGCTTCTCTTGAGAGCGCTATTCTTTACGAGCGCATGTTCAAACGCCTGCTTGTACTCAGCAATGTTTTCATTCTTGGCCGTGAGATCGTCTCAAACATCGATATGCAGTCACTGGTCGATAAGTTTCTTGCCATCGCCAGTGACGGTACCGAGAGCGACGTGGCCAGCCTGTTTCTGATGCGCGAAAACGATGCGCAACCCTATTTTTACAGACTTTTAACCAGCACCGGTGACCGGGCCTTCGCCCCTGGCTCAGAAGACGGTTATACCGATCTCATCAAAGCGGTGCGCCACGATGAAAAATTCCGCATGATAGCCAACCTCGAAGCCAGTGAATTTAAGCTGGGCGAGATGCATAAGATACCCGACATGATTCTGCGTGATACGATTGCCATGCCGCTCAAGCCCCGCGATAAACTTCTCGGCATAATGCAGGTTGCCAACAAGCGCGGCAATTTTTCGTATCGCCCTGAAGACCTCGATCTGCTGAAAATTCTTGGCAGCCAGGTCGGCTTCGTTATTCAGAACGCTGATTTGTTCAATAACCTGCAACGGGCCTATATCGATACCCTGTCGGCCCTGACCAGTGCCATTGATGCCAAAGACAGTTATACCAGGGGCCATTCAGAACGGGTTACCGAGCTTTCGCTCCGCCTCGCCGAAGAAATCGGCCTGGCCCGCGAAGAAATCGAAAAGATCAAACTGGGCGGCTTGCTGCATGATATCGGCAAGATTGGCATCCCCGAAGGCATACTTAACAAGCCGGGCCGCCTGAATGATGAAGAATTCGAGATTATCAAATCGCACCCCGACCTCGGTTTGCATATTCTTGGCAAAGTTGAATTTCTTGAATCCATTGTTCCGATCATCAGACACCACCACGAACGTTATGACGGCAAGGGTTACCCTGACGGCCTGAAGGCTGAGGCTATTCCCTTGCTGGCGCGTGTCGTCAGTGTGGTCGATACATTTGACGCCATGACCACTGACCGCCCATATCGCAAGGCAATGACTCTCGATGAGGCCCTGAAAGAAATCGAGCGTTGCAGCGGTTCACAATTTGACCCGGAGATCGCCGCTCATTTCATCCGCATGGCCATGCGTGAGAGTCGGCAAAAATAATTATGACCATGTTTCGCGACAACCGATTGCTTGAAAGAGCGCTGATTTTTTTTGTAATTCTTTCGCTGACCAGCTTTGCTTACTATTTTACCGTCTCTGACGTCGAAGAAGTCGAAGCGCGTTTCGAAAACCGCCGGGTCATGCTGGTTAAAATGCTGGCCCGCGAGATTGCCGATTCGCTCGAACGCCGCATCGACCTGTCACCGCGCCTGTCGAATCTGCTGGCTGAAGAGGCCATTGCCTACGCCGCGGTTCAGCAGGCTGACGGCGCTCTGCTCGCCCGTTCCGAAAACTACGCCATGCCGGTCGGCGTTCTCGAAAAAATCGAAGAAGAGGCCCTTAAGTCATCGTATCTAAGGCTTCTCCCTTTTAAAGACACCTCACGCACTACCTCGCTGATTGAAGCTTCAGTGCCGATCATTACCGGAAACGGCCGCAAGGTTGTGCTGCGGGTCGGGTTTTTCAGAGCCGCTGAAGAAGCCCGGGTTTCACATGTGCGTTTTCGCAATGGTCTGGTTTTTTCTCTGATTATGCTGGCTCTGGCGGCCGCCTGGTTCGTTCGCCGCCATCAGTCTTCAAATTTGCAGCATGCGCTGCTTGGCGGCTCAGCCCTGATCATTCTGATTCTGTTCATGGCCTCGCGGGCCACGTTGCAGAGCTGGTATGACGGTCAGTGGCGCGAGACCTTCGTCAGACAGTCACTATACGCCGCGAAAATGTTTGCCCCATCAGCTGGCCGGCTGATCGAAACAAGCGACGACAACGACCTCAGAGAATCCTTGCGCCTGCTTTCGGCCAATGAAGATTTTGGCTATCTGGCAGTAATCAAAGATGATCAGGTGGTTTTTCATTCTGATTCGACCCAGTCAGGGGCGAGTGCTGCCACCGACCAGAATTATCAACGCAGTCTTAATACCGAACAACCGGTTGTTTTCAGGCTTGACGATCAGGATATGTATGAAACCCTGGTTCCGATCATGAACGGGCGGCATCGTCTCGGCACCATTAAAGTTGGCTGGCGCAATGCCAGTCGCTATGAGCCACTGGCCGCAGTTCGTGATCGTCTGGTATTGCTGTTTCTGGCTGCATTGCTGTTGCTGATGTTTTATATGCACCTGCTTTCGAGGCGCATTTCCAAAGAAGTTTCCTGGTTTATCAGAGCCATGGAACAAGTTACCGCGGGTGATCTGCGCCAGAATATCTATATCGAGCGCAACGATGAATTCGGGCAGATGGCGCACGCTTTTAATTTCATGATCATGAGCATGAAAGAACGCGACATGATTGGCCGCGGTTTGCAGCAGTATGTCAGCCGCAGCATCGTTGAACGCACCCTGAAAGCCCTTTCTGGCCACGAAAAGAATGGCGAAAAGCTGTTTGCGGTTTCGCTCTTTCTTTATTTCAGCGGTATTGACGAGTCGATCAGTCGAGTCGAGGGCAGCCGTATTTTTTCGGCGGTCGAAGAATGTTCAAACTGTTTGCGCAAGGTTGTGCAGCCTGGGCAGAACATCACGACCCAGTTGTTTCCTTCCGGGGTTCTTGTTCTTTTTAATTTCCCCAACCGGCACGATTCGTTGCTTAAGGCCTTGAATGCCGCCCGCCTGCTGGCCCGCGATCTCGGGCGCCGCCAGGATATGCCGTTCGCGCCGAAGGTGACGATGCATGCCATGGAAATGATCCGTGGCCAGTTCGGTGAAAACACTGATGCTACTGCTCTTATCGGTGACGGTTTTGCTGATTTCCGCACTCTGGCGAGGGTTCAAGACAGTGATGAAGTCATCGCCAGTCGTGAAGTTAATGTGCTGCTCAAAGATGTGGTGAACTTTGATGAACTCGAGGTTTTATCGGGTGAGCAGGGCCGAATGAACGCTTTTGTCGTCGGAAATTTCAAAGAAACCGAAGAACTGGTTAAGGGTTTTGCCGGCTCCAGCTCCTGGACCAAAATCATGATTCTGCGTATTCTTAAAAGCTGCATCGAGTCAGCTGACCCGGAGCGACTTTCCGAATGGTTCAAAGACAGTGATGCCGAAGTCAGATACCATGTTATGGATGTGGTAGAGCGCATCAGCCCCGAAAAGGCCAGAAGTTTTGCCGAAAAAGCCGTCAACGAAGAAACCGATTCAAAGGTTTTGTCACGGGCGATTGCGGTGCTTGGCAAAGTCGGCAGCGAAGAGCATATTGCCATTTTAACCGAAAAACTGCGTTCGGGTGATCGCCGGGTCAAGGCCAATGCGGTTGAAGCCATGGAAGCGATCGGTGGCAAGCGAGTTTATGAGTTTCTCAACCTGCTGGTTGACGAGCAGGACAACCGGGTCAAGGCGAACATTTTGATCGCCCTCGGCAAATACGGTGATCTGAAAGTTTTTGAATTGCTGTCACGCATGATTAAAGACTCTGAGAGCAACATGCGTGCCTCAGCTGCCTACGCGCTAGGCAAGCTTGGCATGGCACAGGGGGTTGAGCCTCTGATCAATGCCCTGTCAGACAAAGACCCGATGGTGCGCCGCCAGGTGGTGGCATCTCTTACTGCATTGAAGGCTGATCTCGATATCGAAATGTAAGCAGCCAGGCCCATGGTAACTATTTTTTTATTCTAGACAGTCAGCGACAGAGAAGGAGTCAGAAATGGATTTTCAGGAAGCCTACACTAAAGGGAGCGAGGCACTAAAGCTCAACCTTCTTGATGATGCCCGGAAATATCTTGAAGAAGCACTGAAGCTGAAACCCAACGATATTTACACCATGAACAAGCTGGCGATGGTGCTCAAAGAAAAAGGTGATTTCGAAGGCGCCAGAGCACTGCTTGACGGTTCGTTGAAAGTCAAGAAAGAAGACCTTTACACCAACTATCTTCTTGGCAACACCTATCTTGAGCAGGGCGACATCGATAAGGCCATTTCGACTCTCGAACAGACCGTTAAAATGAACCCGACCGACCGCTACGCACGCAATTCGCTGGCGCTCGCCTACCGCATGAAGGGCGATTATGCCCACTGCGTCGAAATTCTCAAAAAGGCCCTTGAGGTTAACCCTTCTGATCTTTATAACAAGCTGAGTCTGGCTACGGTGATGTTCGAACTCGGTGAGTCTGCCGAAGCCGTCAAACTCTCTGGTGAAATTCTTAAAAAAGAAGCGCAAAATGCGCAGGCAATGGTGTTGCTCGGGCGTGCCGCCATCGAAAAATGCGATTATCCGGCTGCCCAGGGGCACTTCAACCGCGTGCTGTCGATTGATGCCAATAACAGCGACGCTCATTACTACATCGGTCGCATCTGTCTTGAGACTTCAACAATGGAAGAAGCGCGCGAACATTTCAATTCAGCGCTGGCGACTGCTGCTGACAAGTGTTCGATTCTCAAAAACCTTGGCATGATTTACATGGATAAGGGCTTGCAGGCTGAGGCCGAAGAACATTTTGCCATGGCCATCAATATTGATTCAGAAGACGCCTTCACTCTGAGCAACATGGGGAAACTGCTGGTGATGCAGGGGCGCTATGACGACGGTATCAATTATCTCAAGAAAGCCATTGAAATTCAGCCTGATTACGCCTTTGCCTATTATAACCTTGCCAAGGCCTATCAAGATCGCCGCGATTTTCCGAATGCCATCTACAACCTCATGTTTTCATTGAACTATGAGGCCGAAGACGTCTATGCCGTCAACGTTCTCGGGCGCATGTTTCTCGAAGTCGGTCTTAACGACCGGGCCTTGCGCACTTTCGTTCAGGTGCTTGAAGAGTTTGACGCGAAAGACAAATTTGCGATGCTTGGCAAGGCTGAGGCGCTCGAAGCGCTGGGGCAATTTGACCAGGCACTTGCTGTTCTGGCCCAGTTGCGCCAGATCGCCCAGGGCGACAAGGCCATGCTCGAAAAAGTCGATGGTCGCATCGGCAAAATCCGGAAACGAGGCTGATTATCGTGCTGAGAAGGTTTAATGTAAAAATTTCGTCTGATTATGAGGAACAATTGCTCGGTCTGGCTGACCGTTTTGGGGTGGGCGTTTTTTCGAGCCCGCAGATTCGCGATGAAGGCCCCGGCGAGACTGATTTTGTTTATACCGGCGAAACCGTTGTCAGTTTTATCGCTTCAACGGTTGAACAAGATGTTGCGGCCATTGAGACAGCGATTAAAGACTGGCTGATTGATTTTTCGCTGCCAGCGGCGGCACTGACTACCGAAGAATACAGCGACAACCAGGACTGGATGGCCGGTTTTCGCGAGCACTTCAAGCCGATCTGCGTTGGCAGAAGCATCGTGGTGCGCCCCCCCTGGGAGCCGCCACTGCCCTGCGAATCTGCGCCAGGTTCGACCACGATTCTGATTGACCCGGGCATGGCGTTTGGTACCGGAACCCATGAAACTACCCGTCTTTGCCTTGATTTTATGACGCGCATCGACCCGGCCGGCCGGTTTTTTCTTGATCTCGGTGCGGGCAGCGGCATTCTCTCGTTTTATCTGATGAAACATGACGCTGCGGGCGGCGTGGCTATCGAAATCGAAGGTGCCGCCGTTGAAAATATGCGCAAAAATGCGGCTTTGAATGGTATTTCTGACCGTCTGAAAATGATTTGTGCCGATCTGGGCCAATATAAGCCTGAAATTGAGGCCGATGGCATCGTTGCCAATATTACCACCCCAGTGATTCTTGAATATCTGCCTGTTTTTTCGCCATGGGTAAAAAAGGGCGGCTGGGGCATTTTTTCGGGCGTCAACTCGACGAATGCGCCAAAGGTCATTCAGGCTTTTGCCCGCAACGGCTGGAGCAACCTTCAGGAAAAGACCGACGGCGACTGGCATGGCTTTTATCTGACTCGCGACTGATCTGTTAAATTTTGGCAAAAAAAATCCCCGGGCCTTTCGGCCCGGGGTTTTTTGTGCATCAGCTACTTCGAATTACTCTGGCGAAGGAGGGTGATGTATTTGTTGTATGCTTCACGGTAGTCAGTCAGAGCGGTCTGAGTGTCAGTGCGAAGCAGGTTAGATCTGAGTTCCTCGTCGGGGTTTTCGGTACCACCGATGTTGGTAACCATGTTGATGTACTTGTTATAGGCCTTGATGTAAGCTGCATGAGCGCTTTTCAGTTCAGTCGATGCATTCGCGGCGGGAGCTGCTTCAACAGTTTCTTCAACAGCCGCGCTGGTAGACGGGGTTGCTTCAGGAGCTGCTACAGAGCTGGTTACCGGGATTTCCATGGAGGGAACTGAGCTTGTGGGAGCACCAACGCTCGGGTTTACAGTTACTTCACTGGCTGCGACGCTGGGCAGATTGCCACCGTTGCCGATTGTCTGATTCTGGCGTTTGTATTTCTTCCAGAGCAGGTAGCCGACCACTGCAACGCCAACCAGGCAGAGAGCGGGAATGAACAGCGGGCTGCCGATGATACCACCGATAAAGCCTGCGATTCCGGAAAATACGCTGCCGATTGCGCCACCAAGGGCACCAATGGCACCAGTTACAAAACCGCCGGCGGCACTCAGGCCACCCCAGATTGTAGCACCAATGCCGGCCAGACCAACGCCTGCGCCTGCTACGGCTGCGGTTCCACCACCAATAATACCTGCGACACTACCTGATGCAAAACCAACTGCACTGGCAATGTAGGGAGCTGCAATAACTGCGCCACCTACGGCTGCAACACCAGCGAGAGCTGTTTTCACAGGATTGTTCTTAACCGTTTCTTTCAGCTTGGTAAACAGGCCTGCATTGGCACTGGTTCCAAAGGCTGTCAATAACATGACAACGGCCAAGGTTGTCGCCATCATCTTCAAGAGACTGCGTTTCAACCTCATAAAATGGTTCCTCCTGTTGAGAGTCGGGACAAGGACAGGACATTTGGAGACTTGCGTCTCAGGACGGTAGAAGAGAACGAGAACGTTAAGGGTAGGTAGGTAAGGTCGATACCGGGTAAAGTATCGGGTTGTATAAAAGAAGCTCCGCTTCGGGTAAAGCGGAGCTCCAGTTTCGTAATTTATAGTACCGGAAACAAATGCGGTTTGTTCCGTTTTACGCTTCGCTACTGGATTCCGTTTAGGTTTTTCAAAGACCTGTTACTAATCTGCTTTAGATTATAAGAATCAATAGCCTCGGCGTCAAGGGTACCAGTAATTATTTTGTCAGACCCATGGTCAGGCTGAGGTTCATGCGGGTTTCGATGGTTTCTTTTTTGCCACCACCGAGATCGTTTTCCATCAGCATTACCATATTTGAAGTTACTTCATTCTTGATCATGATGCCTTTTTTGTAGGCAAACCAGATGTTGCCATTGGCTTTAACATCAAGGTTGATGCTGCCGGCTGAACCCTGGGCGCTGGTGACTTCTGACTGAAGTTTTACACATTCTTCGCCGCCAACTTTTTCAAAACCCATAACGGTGTATTTAACATCCATCGGGATCGGAAGCTGCGGATTCGGCTTGATGTTTGAGTTCCAGGTGCTGCCAACGCCGACCTGTTCCTTCGGGAACTTGATCTGCATCTGGTTGAAGTTGCCACCCTGCTGATCCATTCCGCTGGAGGAAATGATTTCGCCGTCTTTGGCCATCTTCACGCTGATGATCTGGCCAAGGTTCGGCAGAACTGTCGGGGTGTTGTTAACAGTGATGGTGCCATCAAGAATGGTGGTAGCCATATCGATGTTGCCGTCTTTGTCAACGCCAGTTACCTTCTGCTCAATGGTCATGGCGGTTTCGAGATTGGTTCTCTGAGCGCGCTTGTAAGCAGTGACAATTGTGTTGCCGCGGATGTTCATCTTGTATTTGGCAGTGGTGCCGGGAGCGGGATTATACTCAAGAAGCACCTTTTCCTGGGCAGTAGCTGTAAAAGCTACCGATACAAGTAACAGAACACTCAGAAAAACAGAGATACGTTTCATCATTTTGAGCAAGTCTCCTTTCGAGAATCCAATGAAGGGCGTCTTGAAATTTACATTGCAGCAGGCGAGTTCCTGTACCATGTACTGACATCACCCCGTATGCCCAGAACATTAGCACAGGGAATCAGGTGTGTCAAGCATTACTGTTAAATATTAACAATCGGGATGCTTTCAATATTCCGTCTGTTTGCTCTTGAAACTGCATGAACAAAGCTCCCATGGGTAGATCATAAACAGGCCTCGCCAGATACCGGTGCGTTGAACCAGTTCTGCTTTGTTTTTGCAGGATTCAATAATCACAATGAAGTGACCAGGGTTCATTGTCGTTTTTTGTTACCCCATCTTGAAGTCTGAATTGCTCGCGGTCTGGGTGGCTAAGAAAGAGTGGGGCGACGGCGGCGGATCAATGCCTGGCTCTCTCCTTAATGTGCATTTTTATGATGCGGTTGAACTCAATTAATATTGGTTTGCAGGCGAAAATGAGTTATAATTACCTGCGTGCCTAATTCAACCAAAGGATAAATCCTCTGAGTCAGCGTAGCGAACTAGATCACAGTTATTTTGAGGGTGTTTACTTTGAAAAGCGGGTCTGGGTACCTTCCGCCAAAATTTCTAATTACCTGATGATGTTTACCCGCCTCTATATAGGTGAAAACGACGAGATCGGCAAAAGCTCCTTTCGCGATATTCTCATCACCCTCTCAGAAAGCGAACTGGTGCCACGTACCCTCGTATTCTGGAACAACGCCGTAAAAGCCTGCGTCGATGGCAGCCCGCTTCTACCGACTATCAATAAAATTGAACGCCTGGGCGTGCGAGTGCTGGTTGCCGGCCACGCGCTCGATAAACTCGATCTTAAAAATTTGCTGCGTGCCGGTAAACTGGCAAACCATTTCGACCTGCTTGATGCAATTAATCAGGTACAAAAGGTTGTTACCTTCTGATCGAAAAAAAAAGGCAGTTTTTTGTTGACAGCCGTTGACGATAATGATAGTATCATCAGGTCATCGTGACAAGGGCGCTTAGCTCAGTTGGAAGAGCTCCTGGTTTACACCCAGGTGGTCGGCGGTTCGAACCCGTCAGCGCCCACCGAAATGGATCGGTAGTTCAGTCGGTTTAGAACGCCGCCCTGTCACGGCGGAGGCCGCGGGTTCGAGTCCCGTCCGATCCGTTTGTTTTAAAAGGCCAGGTAGCTCAGTCGGTAGAGCAACGGACTGAAAATCCGTGTGTCGTTGGTTCGATTCCGACCCTGGCCATTTGTTTTGCCCGGCGGCATAGCCAAGTGGTAAGGCGAAGGTCTGCAAAACCTTTATTCATCGGTTCAAATCCGATTGCCGCCTTTGCGAAGGTTCATCAAACCCGAGCCTTCCCCAACAGGCCAGCCGTAGTGCGTGCCTTTTACATACTACCAGGATCGGTAGTTCAGTCGGTTTAGAACGCCGCCCTGTCACGGCGGAGGCCGCGGGTTCGAGTCCCGTCCGATCCGATTCGATCAGAGAACCGCAGAATTGCTTCTGTGGTTTTTTTTATTTCTGCCTGAACTCATTTTTGCTCTGCATAAATCTCCTGACCTTGACGATAGATATAAAAAAGGTGTCGTAATCAGGAGGCAATATGTCCGGTTGTAAAGATCGTCAGGACTTCAGGTCGCAGGCGCCTGGAACTCGAAAGTTCCGGGAAATGGGTCTGGCCGGCAAAGTTGCTTTGCTTGCAGCTTTTTTTGCCGCAGTTTCTGCCGGCAGAGCTGATGCAGGTGCTCTTGACTGGCTGAGCCAGAAAACCGGCAAAACCAGGGCGGTGCGCTCTGAATCAGTTGTCGTCGAGCGGGTTAACAGCGGCGATCTCGAGCAGAACAACATCACCGGCAACTCTCTTGATTCATACCAGTTTGCCCAGTCGCATTTTTCAAGTTCAAAAGTTAAGCTCGAAAAGGCCTGCCGCGCAATAAGCAGTCGCTACAACGATGCATCAGTGCGAGATATCCTTCAGAAGCTTTTTATCATCGATACCCAGCTGTTCAAAGAAAGTATCAAGAATTCAGCCCTCGCCGTCAGAGAAATCATGCGGGTTAACGATTCATTGACTCAGGGCATTCAAGACCTGAACCGTGTCGTCACCGCACCAGGCCAGGAAACCCTCGACTCGCTCGATAAGACCATCGACAAGGTCGGAGCGGCGAACTTAAGCCAGACACTTCTGGTTAAGAAATACCTTGCCGGCGCTGAAAGAACCCTGCAGATGTCGCAGACCGGTTACGAAACACTTGAACTGATACCATCGCTCTCGATAACCGGTCTTGATCTGCTGGTGCAGATGTCGAAGCAAATGATGCGCATGAACCAGTCGAATGCTGAAGCGTTCAAGGGCTTGCTGCTCAACGTGCAGAGCAGCACTGAGATGGTCTCATCAGGCCTCGAAAGCATCAAGAAAACGGTGCGCGAAACCCTCAGGTTTTCTGACCACTTTGCGGTCAAACAGTTTCCGCTCATTAATCTGCCGGCTCCCTCACGCGAAAAAATCTATGTAACTCTCAATTCAGTAGCCAATTCGGTTAAAGGCGTCGAAAATACCGTGTCGATCGGCGATTCGCAAGTGCGCAATACGGCTCAGCAATTTACCCACCTCACTGGTGGCTTTATTGCCAAAGCTGCCGAAGCCTTGAAATATCAGAGTGAAGCTAATGGCGAAAAAGCTCTTGAACAGATTTCTACCTATGCCAGAAATCAGGTCAGCGGCCTGTTCTTGCGTGTAAAAGAAGATATCGGTCAGATGCGAACTGAAATGGCCAGAGTGGCACGCTCTTCTGCCAGCAGCCTGCCGCCTGCCGTAAATTTTGAAAGCCGCGATGAATACGCATCACGCCGCGCCCAGAGCGCCAGCAGCCAGAAACTCCCGTTGTTTCTGCTCGGCAAAGCAGTCGGAGGCGAGAGCGTTGATATCGGTGCGGCCATGGCCGCGCCGGCGTCAAGAGGTGCTCAAACTTCGCCGGCCACTTCCGGGGAAGGCTTTATAGCTCTGAAGCGCCCGGCCAGTGCAAAATTGCCCGTGGCAAAAGGTTCAACGCAGGTTCTATACAGCGAAGGCGCTTTTGCTGATGAAGACAACAGCCTGATGCAGCCCGAAATGAATATTCTTACCAAAGAACTCGGGTCTGACTTCTTTTTTGGCGACAGCGGCGAAAACCGCAGTGAAGGCAGCGTCATGGCCCGGGGCGGCGAACTGCCGGCCGGCGGCGATGATCTTGAGATGTTGCCCGACGAACAGAATAGCGAAGAAATGCAGATGAGCTACAGCAATCTCAATGATGCCGGTGCGCCCGAAATCGAGATGCTCCGCATGGATTCAGGTTCTGATTCAAACGATGGCGACGAGCTGATTCCGATGATGCGCTACGACAGCGACGCATTAAACCTTGACGAATAACTGACTCGAAGGGTTGAAGCTCCGGGCTGGGCATGGTACACTGCTGGCAAATTCACATTCGGAGCAGACCATGAGTTTTCCAGTTCACCGGCCCCGCCGTCTTCGCATCGACGCCCGTCTCAGGCGCATGATCCGTGAAGTGAGCATCGCTGCTCACCAGTTGATTTACCCGATGTTTGTAGTTGAAGGCCTCGCTGAGCCTCACGAGATCAGCGCCATGCCTGGTCAGCAGCACTGGCCGGTTGACCGCTGCCACGAGCCGGTCGAAGCAGCCATGCGCGAGGGGGTTACCGCCTTTATCATTTTTGGCGTGCCCGCCGCTAAAGACCATGACGGCCATGGAGCCTGTGATGCAGACAGCATTGTCTGCCGCGCCCTGCGCCATATTCGTCGCCGCTGCCCCGAAGCTTATCTGATTACTGATGTTTGCCTCTGCGCCTACACTTCGCACGGGCATTGCGGCATGCTCCGGGAAGACGGCATGGTCGATAACGACTCTTCGCTGTCGGTGCTGGCCCGCATGGCTCTTGCCCATGTTGAAGCCGGTGCCGATATGGTTGCCCCCTCAGATATGATGGATGGCCGGGTTGCTGCCATCAGAAACCTTCTTGACCAGCATGGCCGGCACGATCTGCCGATCATGGCTTATTCGGCGAAATATGCCTCTTCATTTTACGGCCCGTTTCGTGAAGCCGCCGGTTCGGCACCGGGGCATGGTGACCGCCGGGGCTACCAGATGGACTTCGCGGTGGGTCGTGACGCCATGCATGAATTGCAGCTCGACCTTGAGGAGGGTGCAGATATTCTGATGGTCAAGCCAGGTTTGGCCTATCTCGATATTCTCAAGACCGCCCGTGGGCAGTTCAGCTGTCCGCTTGCTGTTTATCAGGTTTCTGGCGAGTATTCGATGATCAAGGCCGCCGCCGAAAAAGGCTGGGTTGACGAGCGGGCTGTTGTTTTTGAAACTCTTACGGCGATGCGCCGCGCTGGTGCTGACCTGATTCTCACCTATTTTGCCCCGCAGGTTGCCGCCTGGCTGAAAGAAGAGCGCCAATGACCCACCCACATGCCATCAGACACGGTAACTCCGATGATCAGCAGGCCTTGCGGGTTCTGGCCTGGGAAACCACCCGAGCTTGCCCGCTTGCCTGCCCGCATTGCCGGGCCGCCGCTGTTGATCAACGCGATCCTGATGAACTCACCACAGCTGAAGCTGTGCAGATGCTCGCTTCTGCTGCTGAAATCGGGCCGGCCCTGATCATTCTCAGTGGCGGCGAACCACTGCTGCGGCCTGATCTCGAAGAAATAGCCAGCCGGGCGGTCGAACTCGGGCATCGCCCGGTAGTTTCGTGTAACGACGGGCGACTGCTCAACGATTCGCGACTCGACAGCCTCGCCGCCGCCGGTATCCGACATTTCAGCTTCAGCATGCATGCATGTAACGAGGCTGGCCATGATGGCTTTGTGCGGGTGCCCGGCGCTTTTCGAGAAGCCTTGCTGGCCTTTTCCAGAATCAGGGCGCATGGCATGTCGTTTCAGATCAACACTACCGTCCTGCCAGGCAACTCTCAGCAACTCGAAGAACTTAAAGACTGGGTGGTCAGCCTCGGGGCCGCCGCCTGGCACCTGTTTTTTATCGTGCCGACCGGCCGGGCCGCAACCGGTGGCTCTGAAGTCGAACTCTCGCAGAGTGAAATCGACCGGGTTTTGCGTTATGTTGCCCAAAACTCTGATGACTGGCCAATCCCGGTCAAGGTCACCTGCGCTCCGCAATATGCCATGATCAGGGGCGAAATGGGGCGTGAACCCGGCAGCCGCGGGCGCAGCTGCATGGCAGGGAATGGGTTCGTATTTGTCAGCTGGCGGGGTGATGTCAAACCCTGTGGCTATTTCGATCTGGTGGTTGGTAATATTCGCGAACGCCCGCTGAAAGATATTTATCTCGGCAGCCAGCAGCTTAAAGATATGCGTACCCCCGAAAAATTCACCGGAGTTTGCGGTGTCTGCCGTTTTAATAAAATATGCGGCGGTTGCAGGGCGCGGGCTTACGCTGTTCATGGCAGTTATATGGCGACCGACCCGAATTGTAAGTTTTCTGCTGGTCAAAGAGACCAAACCTGAGTATATTGTAATGACCTCCAGACTGCTTGCCAGTACTGGCTATCACTGTACACCCAAGGAAGGACAATCCTGATGGACGACAAAGACCGTGAAATACTGCAAATGCTTCAGGGACGTTTTCCGCTCGAATCAGAGCCATACAAAGTCATCGGTGATAAACTCTGGATGGACGAAGTTTCGGTTATTTCGCGAATCGCCAGAATGTATGAAGCCGGGGTTATCCGCTATATCGGCCCATTCTTCGACAGTCGCAAACTTGGTTACTCTGGCTGCCTGGCCGCCATGCAGGCCCCAATCGATCAGCTCGACCGCATCGCCGGCGTAATTAACCAGTTTTCTGAAGTGACGCATAATTACCTGCGTGATGGCAGCCCGAACCTGTGGTTCACGGTTATTGCCCCCTCTGCCGCACGCCGCGACGAAATTATCGCATCGATTAAACAACAGGCCGGTGTTGAAGATGTTCTTGTCTTCACTTCCCGCAAGCTCTACAAAGTTAAAGTTGATCTTGATTAGTTCGCCGCCAGACCAGGAGAAACCCATGGACAGTAAAACCCGTCAGATTTTGTGTGAACTTCAAGATGGTTTCAAACTCGAAACCCGCCCCTTCAAGCGTGTAGCCAACAAAGTTGGTTGCAGTGAAGAAGAAGTAATCGAAATCATCGGCAAATGCCGCGATGATGGCATTATCAGAAGAATCGGCGCCGCCATCAGGCCTGAACAGGCTGGGCATGCCGCCAACGCCCTGGTCGCCTGGGATGTCTCACCTGAGCACATCGACGAAATAGGGGAGGCTCTCAGCGAGCTGCGTGAAATATCGCATTGCTATGAACGTGAATGCCCCGAAGGCTGGAACTATAATCTCTTCACCATGATGCATGCCCGTTCAGAAGAAGATTTACGTAACCTTGTCGCCTCGATCAGCGAACGTTTTAAATTCAACGGCTTCAAAATTTTTCGCACCGAAAAAGAACTCAAGAAGACTTCAATGCGCTATTTCGAGGCCGAAAAGCTGTGAACCGCAAGGCTCTCGACGCAGCACTCGAAGTTTTTCCGGGGGGTGTCAACAGCCCGGTGCGTGCCTTCGGCTCCGTGGGCGGCCAGCCCGTTTTTATCAGCCGGGCGCGTGGCAGCCGGGTTTATGATCTTACGGGCCGTGAATACATCGACTATGTCGGCTCATGGGGGCCGATGATTCTCGGTCACGCTGACCCTGACGTCGTGGCTGCTGTTTGCCGGGTCGCTGCCGATGGTTTAAGCTTTGGGGCGCCGACCGAAGGCGAAACGAAGCTTGCCAGACTGATTCGCGAAGCGTTCCCGGTCATCAGCAGAATGCGCTTCGTCAGCAGCGGCACCGAAGCCACCATGTCGGCGGTGCGCCTGGCCCGTGGCTTCACCGGTCGCCCACTCATAATTAAATGCGATGGTGCTTATCATGGTCATGCCGATTCACTGCTCGTCTCAGCCGGTTCAGGGGTCGCAACCCTCGCGATACCAGGCTGCCCCGGTATCCCTGAAGATATCGCCCGCAATACTCTGGTAGTGCCATTTAACGATCTCGCGGCCCTCGCTGCATGTTTTAAAGAACACCCCGACCAGATTGCCGGTCTGATTATCGAACCGGTATGCGGCAATATGGGGGTGGTTAACCCGGCCCCCGGCTACCTGCAAGGTTTAAGGCAGTTATGCGATGACCACGCTGCCATGCTTATTTTTGACGAAGTCATGACCGGCTTTCGCGGCTGCTATGGTGGTTTGAGCCGCCTGACCGGTGTCAGCCCAGATCTTACCTGTCTCGGCAAGGTGGTCGGTGGTGGCATGCCTCTTGCTGTTTATGGCGGCCGGGCCGAAATCATGGCCCGGATTGCGCCCGAAGGCCCTGTCTATCAGGCTGGCACCCTTTCGGGTAACCCTGTTGCCGTTGCCTGTGGTATTGCCACCCTCGAAAAAATAAAGGCTGACCCTGATTTTTATAAAAAGCTGCTCGCCAGATCAGAAAAACTCGAAAAGGGCCTGCTGAATGCCGCCGCTGCCGCCGGGCTAAAGGTGACCGGCAACCGCTTCGGCTCAATGCTGACTCTTTTCTTCACGGGCAATGCCGTTACTGATTATCAGACGGCAAAACAGTCTGATACTGCCATGTTTGCCCGCTGGTTCAGAGAAATGCTGCACGAAGGCATTTATCTCGCGCCTTCGCAGTTCGAGGCTGCCTTCGTTTCGGCAGCCCATAGCGATGCTGACCTCGATGCCACACTTGCCGCCGCCCGCCTGGCCTTCAACCGCCTTTAAAAACATCGACCTGCAGGTATGAAAAAACCGGCTGCCAATTATGGCAGCCGGTTTTTAACGCGGTTAAAGTTCAGTTTATCTTTTGGTGATTTTGATCGGGTTGGTGCGAACTACATAGCGATAGGGCTGTGCAACGTTGGGGTCTACAGCAGTGTAAACCTTCGAACTCGTCGAGCGGGGGCGGTCAGCACGCACTTCCATATAATTTTTCATGATGGCGAGATCGTCTTTGAAGGCCAGGGCGTGCACGCCAAGTTTCACGGTGTTTCCTACACCAACCTGGGCGACGATTACTGAGCCGGTAGCTGTGTCAGAAGAGTAACCGGCGGGCTTGCTCCAGGCAGTAAGCTTCAGAGAAGCGGTTGCAGCGCCGACAACCTGGTTGTTTTCGTAAACTTCAAAATGGGCATCACTGATGTCGTTGCAATAGAGAGGCTTGTTAAAAATAAAATGAATATTGTCGCCGGTGGTCATTTCGCGGTCGTTGTTGAAGTCTTCCCATTCGATGCGAACCAGGGCCAGATCCTTGATGTAATAGTCTTTGATGTTATCGGTATCGACGCGTGAGTCAGGGCCATCACTGAAAACATAGCAGGCATAGGGGTCGAGTTTGTAGTTCTTGCCCCAGGGATCAACCGGAATATAAGTCAGGTAGCGCCCCTGCAGCCCGTTGAAATCGTTTTCACCAAGAATCGGAACCGGCTCGGTGAGCGCTGAATCGGTGGCCAGCATGCCGCGATAGGGCAGGTCTTCCTGTGAGTTGAAGAGCACTACTGCCTGCTTGAGAACGTCGAGATCCTGAAGGGCTTTGGTTCTTTTGCTTTCACGCACGTAGTCCTGGTAGTAGGGGGTCGCCACGCCAACCAGAATGGCAATGATGGCAACAACTACCAGCAGTTCGATCAGAGAGAAACCGCGTTTCATAAGCTGAACTCCTTTGACCAGAATTATCGCTGGTCGGCAAAATCTGTTACAAACATCTTTCGACAATTTAACCCAATAGTTTGAGCAAAAATGCCGTAATTGCAAGTACTTTTTTATTTGCCGCGCAATTTTGCTCTTTTTTCGCTGGCTTCGCCGGCATTTAAATAACCAAGGCGCTTCAACGAATTGATGCACTTGATCGCGTCGTCGTTGCGGCCACGCTCGGCATAAAAATCCATCAAGCCCTCAATCAGCCGGCGATCGGTTTTATACTCGGGTCGCACCAGCAGAATCTGAAAGGCAATTTCTTTGAGACGGTCATTTTCGCCGTTAAACGCCAGATTCATGAGGTTGTCGTCGGGAGCGACCGATTCTTTCAACGGCAGGGCCGTGAGCCACATGATCATCGTCGAGCCTTTGCCGTCTTCATCAACCTGGTTTTGCCCCGACAGGGGTGCGTTATCAAGCTTGTTGCGGCCCTTGAAGTCTTTGGTCACCAGTTTGCGGCCGAACAGGCTGAAATTGTCGAGGTCGTAGCGGTTCTTCAGGTCGTCTTCAATAAGTTTCCGTTGAAAATCAGAAGTTGGGTGCACTTTGTTGTATTTTTTGAACCAGTAAAGCGCTTTTTCGTAGTAACCACGATCTTTATAAAAATTCATCAGGCCTTCAAGCGCCGTCGCGTCAGTTTTATTGAGGTCGAGCATCTGCAAAAAATTCGCCTCGACGCCGATGTCACCCATTTTACCATCGGCCATCTCTGCTTCCAGGCGCAGTTTTTCCTGCTTTTCACGTGTTTCTTTTAATTCTTCAAGGGCAATTTTCGCCTTGTCTTTTAGTTCAGGGTCGCTTTTGAGCAGACTGAGAGTGCTTTCAGCCTTGTCGTAGTCTTCGCGGCGCAGGTAGAGGTCGGCTGCTTTCATAACGCCTTCACCAAATTTTTTGCTGGTCTTGTAGGCCTCGAGATACTTTTCGATGGCAGCGTCTTCGCGGCCGGTGTCGAGATAGAGACCGGCGAGTTCATACTGCCCGGTGCCGGGGTCGGGGTTTTTGCGAATCTCTTTTTTGTATTCGGCTTCGGCTTCGGTGAAGTTACCGGCCTTGACCATGCTTCGTGCCAGGTCGTAGCCGATCAGTTCTTTTATTTCGGGGTCTTTGCGACCGAGTTTGCGTGCCAATGCGAAATGCTCGCTCGCCTTTTCGGGCTGATTGAGTTTTTCGTAGGCGCGGGCGAGCAACCAGTGGGTTTCGGCGTGTTTCTGGTCAAAGAGCAGTGCCTGTTCAAGAATGGGCAAGGCTTCAGCCGCTGCATTGCGGTCGGTGAGTATTGCCCCGAGACCGCGCAGGGTGGCCGGGTTGTCAGGCTGTATCTGCCGCGCCCGGGTCAGCAGGTCAAGCGCCTTGTCAAGGTTGCCGTTCTCAAGTTCAAAAATGCCGAGCCGCGACAGGGCCCTGGCATTACCCGGTTCGAGTTCGAGCGCTTTTTTGTAGTGCTCAACTGCTTCTTGAGGTTTTTTGGCGGCGTCGAGAAGGGTTCCGAGGCGGGCATGAATATCTGCCGATTTGGGGAAACCGAGGAGCGCGGTCTCGAAATGGCGCACGGCCTGCGAGGGCGAACCTTCCTCTGAGATCATTATGCCAAGGTAATAATGTGCCATGAATTCATCGGGCGACTTGCGAATCACCGAGCGCAATGACTTGATGACCTCAGCTTTTTCTTTTTTAGAGCCAATCTGAAAATCACGCCAGGCTTTGTCATAAAAAGATTCGCTGATCTCGGTCTGGGGCTTTTGCAATTTGACCTTCGGGCGACGCACTGCTGCCTGCGCCTCAAACGGAACTACCGAAAGACTGGCGGCAAAAACCGCAGTTACAAGCATTCTGCCAAAGTTATGCAAATTTTGCTGGCCCATGTACTACCTCATTAGCTTCAGTATGCTCTAAAGCTAACACGCCTGTCTCTGTATTGCAAAGACAGGCGTGTTTACGGCAGCAGTTCTCGGTCAAAAGGTATAGATTTCTATAATAAAATTGCGAGGCGAGAAGACGGGATTGCTTTTTCGGAAG
>DAOPYA010000058.1:0-26509 GCA_035352635.1 Candidatus Rifleibacterium sp. | reverse complement strand
GGCCCGTATCGCTCTGCAGGCCGAAGCCGATGTCATCATTCTCGGTGGCATGGGTCTGAAATATGATGAATACCTGTTCTTTAAAAACCGCCTCGAAGAAGGCGGCGCCATGAACCGCACCATCATGTTCATTCATACCGCATCTGACCCGGTCGTCGAATGCCTGCAAACACCAGATATCGCTCTGACCGTTGCCGAACAGTTCGCTGTCGAAGGCAAAAGAGTGCTGGTGCTGCTTACAGATATGACCAACTTTGCCAACGCCCTCAAAGAAATCTCGATCACCATGGAACAGATACCTTCTAACCGCGGTTACCCGGGCGATCTTTATTCACAGCTCGCCTCACGCTATGAAAAAGCCGTTGTTTTTGAAGAAGGCGGCTCTATTACCCTGATGGCCGTTACCACAATGCCAGGCGATGACGTTACTCACCCGGTTCCAGATAATACTGGCTATATCACCGAAGGCCAGTTCTATCTCAAGGGCGGTGTTATCGACCCATTCGGCTCGCTCTCGCGCCTTAAACAGCAGGTTAACGGCAAAACCCGCGATGACCACCGCGCCATCATGGATGGCTGCATTCAGCTCTATTCAAAATGCCGCGAAACCCGCGAAAAACGCGCCATGGGCTTCGAAATGTCCGACTGGGACAACAAACTCCTCAAATACGGCGAAAGCTTTGAAAGCCGCATTATGAGCTTCTCTGCCAATGTCGGGCTGTTCGATGCCCTGCAGCAGTGCTGGGAAATTCTTGCCGAACACTTTGAACCCCGCGAAACCGGTATCAGATCGAATCTGTGTGACCAGTTCTGGCCCAAAAAACAATAGCGAGGCGTTATGGCTGAAAAAATCAAAAAAACCAGGCCCGAATTGCTGCGTCAGCGGCGACAGCTTGGCATGTTCCAGCGGTTTCTCCCGACCCTGGTATTGAAAAAACAGCAGATACAGTCTGAAATTCTTAAGGTCCGGGGCGAACGCCTGCTGCTCGACCGCCAGATGGCCGAAAAAATACGTCTGAGCGACAGCTGGGCCTTACTTTTCAGTGAATCGCTGCCCGGCCCGCTCACCAGGCTGGTCAGGGTTAAAAATATTCAGCGCGGCCTGCGTAATGTTGCCGGTATCAAACTGCCGATAGTTGCCGGTGTTGAATACGAAATCAGCGATTTTTCGCGTCTGAGCACCCCCCCGTGGGTTGATGCCGGTCTCGATTTCGTTAAAGAACTTCTCGAATTGCGCGAAAAGGTCAGAATTCTTCACGAACAGGAAGAAATTCTGCAGAAAGAACTGCGCAAAGTCACCCAGAGGGTGAACCTCTTCGAAAAGGTCAAGATCCCCGAGGCTAAAGAAAATATTCGTCTTATTCGCGTTAACCTTGCTGAAGAACAGACGGCAGCAGTTGGCAGATCGAAGATTGCCAAGGGCAAATCGAAAAGTTGAGAAGGAGAATTAAATGATCGTTCAAATGAAAAAACTTCTTCTCGCGGCTCGCAGCACCGAACGCGAACAGGTGCTTGAAATTCTGCGGCAGGCAGCAGTCGTGCATGTCGCCCCGGCCGAACCCGAGCAGGTCAAAGTGCCAGGTTCGCTTGGCGAGGCAATCGACGCCTGCGGTCGTGCCCTGAATATTCTCGCGCAGATTGAGGTCGCCGGCGGCACCGATCAACTGGCTTCACCCGGCACCCCAACACGGCTTGTTGAAGAAACCCTCAGCCATAACCACGAAGTTTCCCTCTGCAAAGACCAATTCCTGATGCTGAACCGGCAACTTGAAGAAATCAGACCCTGGGGCAATCTGGGCCTTGAAGATCTAGCCTGGCTCAAGGCTGAAGGTCTGCATATCAGCTTTATGAAAGGCCCTTCCAAGGCTGAATTTTCCATTGATGCTGATGCTGTGCTCTGGGTTTATTCTGTCGATTCAGAAGCAGTTTTTCTTGCGGTATCGCGCCAGGCAATCCCACTTCCTGAAGGCTTTGTTGAAATGACCCCCCCGGCCCATGAGTCTTCTGAGATTCTCGAAGAGATTCAGAACTGTCAGCAGAAGCTGCATGACCATCAACAGGCCCTGCAAAGTCTGGCCATGCGCCGCGAAGACCTCGAAAAACACCTCACGAAGCTGCTTAACCGCAAGCGCTACGCTGAAGTTGAATCTGGCGTGCATAACGCCGAAGAAATTTTCGTGCTGGCCGGCTGGTGCCCCGAAGACAAACAGACCAGCCTGCATAAAGCATTCGAAGAAGCTGAAATCAGCGTTGGTATTGACTTTTCAACGCCTGCTGATGACGAAATTCCGCCCACCATGCTCGCTAACCAGCCATGGGCTGAAAGTATTCAGCCGATGTATGATTTCATGGGCATGACGCCCAGTTACAACGAGCCTGATGTCAGTGCCATTTTTCTGTTAACCCTGACGGTGTTTGCCTCTTTTCTGGTTGCTGATGCCGGTTACGGGTTAATGGTTCTTCTGCCGCTGTTGATCGGTTATAAAACTCTGGTTGCCCGGGGCGTCGATGGCAAATTGCTGCGGCTGGGCATGTTTCTTTATGGCGGCGCCACCATCTATGGGGTTCTCACCAATACCTGGTTCGGGCACACCTTTCGCCTGGTTGAAGCTTACCAGTTCAACCCCGAAAGCCCCGAAGGCTCGTTCATACTTCAGGGCCTGTGCCTGTTCATCGGTATTATTCACCTGACAGTTGGGCATCTCATGAAGATCGCCCGCCGCAAAATCGATCTCACCCTGCTCTCTGAGATTGGCTGGGTAATGTTTCTCTGGGGCATGTACGGGCTGATCTGTCAGATGCTGCTTGGCAAAAGCTTTGTTATGCCTGCCAGCTGGTCGATTCCGTTGTTCAAAGTCTCAACTGTGCTTATTTTTGCCTTTACGGCACCTTCATTTAACATTTTCAAGAGCATCATGGCCGGTTTTACCTCGATGCTTATGAATGCCTCGGCCGCTTTTTCTGACATTCTCAGCTATATCCGTCTCTGGGCAGTCGGTCTGGCAGGCGGCAAACTCGCAGCCGCCTTCAACAATATCTCTGCCATGCTGCCGGCAGTAAACCTGTTTGGTCTGGCGTTGCCGTTGCTGCAGATTCCGCTGCTGATCGTCGGCCACCTCGGAAACATGATTCTCGGGATTATCGGGATTCTGGCGCATGGTGTGCGTCTGAACCTGCTGGAGTTTTCGAATCATCTTGAGCTTGACTGGGCTGGGCACAAGTATGAACCATTCAAAGAAATAAAGTGAATAAAGGAGTTTAAGTATGCTGATGCTCATGTCTTTTGTTGGTAAATTGTCTCTTGGTCTGATAATGCTGTTCGGCGGTCTCGGCAGCGCTATGGGGATTCTGGCGGCCGGCACTGCTGCGTGCGGTGGTTGGGGTAAAGAAGGCAAAGAAGGCAAACCGCTTTCGGGCAAATTTGTCGGCCTGGTTGGTATGCCCGTCAGCCAGACTCTTTATTGTATGATTCTCGTAATTCTCATGGAACCGTTTGCGCATGTTCCTGAAAATGGCCCGATTCTCTTCGGCATCGCCATTGGGGTGGGTTTCTGCGAAATGATTTCGGCCTGGGTTCAGGGTATCGAAGGCGCAGCCGGCGTAAGATGTCTTGTTGAAAACGGCGGCAAAGGTTTTGGTAATATCGTCGTCGCCATGGGCGTCGCTGAATCAGTCGGTCTGTTCGCCCTGGTCAGCGGTATTCTCATTCTGAATTCAAAAGTGATGATCGCAGTAGCTGAAACCGCAGCAGCAGTGGCTCCGGCGATTGCCCCCTGATTATTTTTTAATCATAAACCCAAAAGCACACCCGCAACCTGGTTGCGGGTGTGCTTTTTAACGATCAGGCACTGGCTGGCTTTGGTTCATCTTCAATTGGCAGGCGGTTTTTCAGGGCCTTGAGCCATGCGAGAAATTCTTCGGCTTCCTGGCCAATCAGACTGGTAAGCTCGAGGGCGTCGTGCCCCGAATAATGACACAGGGCGAATTCAGTGAGAATGCTCAGCATGCCTGCGTAGCTGAACAGCTCTACCAGCCGGTTATAGATGGCACGATAACGCTTCGCCCGCGCCATGGTTTCAGCAGGTGTCTCCCGTTGCCGCTTCCAGATTCTTTCGCCGAGCGAAGGCTGATTTAAAAGCAATAATCGCAGGCAAGTCTTGCCACGCGGCGCTCTGGCCCATATATAGAGAATGTCGAGCATGGCGGTAATGCGCTCGTTTCTGTCTTCAGCATAAAGTTTTGGCAAAATTTCGGTCAGGTCACGCTTGCGTAGCGTGAAACGCTGGCTGAACTTGGCGCTGCCCTCGATAAAACCGGCCACCACATCAGACCAGAACTTGGCCTGAACGATGCTTGGTATGCCGATCAGGTTGCCGGCCGGAGAAAAAATCGTTGCAAACGGCCACGAGAGCACCGACCGGAAAAAATTGGCCTTGATGACACTGCGGTCGAAATTGCGCAACCGGTTGTGCAGCGAAATGTAGCAACCGTTGGCGATACAGATAAAAAAGAATTTTGTGCTTTCGAAGAGCATGCCGGCTTTTAAATAGGGCCACAGCAGGTCAAAATTGTTTTTTACAATGCCCATGATCGGTACGCTGAACCCGGTCCAGAAGAGCGACTGGTAGGCATTGTCAAAGTTAACATTGTGCAGTCGCCACCGCTTGAAGTCTGTGCCAGAGGAGGCGACCAGATCAACCAGAACATTGCGGTAAAAGGTAATGAAGAACCAGATCGATGCAAAAATTACCCCGGTAATCAGTTCAGAGTCAAACTGGTGGGCTACCATCCAGTAGAGGGCGATGGCAAAACCCACCGACAGCCGAAAAAGATTCTTCAGATCAGGGTTCAGGTATCGCCAGAATCTCGAAAAATCGATCAGCTCGATGGCCCGCTCATCGCCAACCTTGTTCTCGAGAGGCGGCAGTTGTTTGCCCATGCAGATGATCGTTTCCTGGTCACTGTCTTCGTGCGGCAGGTCTTGCGACCACCGACCCTGATTGATGATCAGGTTGCTGATCGGCCTGGGCAGCACAAAATGCTTCTCGAGAAATTCTTTGCGGATCGCCGGGGAAATCATCGAGGATCTGATGAAACCCATACCCGGAATCAGCTTGTTGCGCCCGCTAGAATCGCTGCCGCAGGTCGGAATGATGGCTCTGGTTTCGGTGATCGAGCAGGCGCGCGTCAGCGCTTTTTCAGAAAGACCTTTGATGTCTTCCTGTTCGAGAAAACTACGCAATTCTGAGATTGGCCGGTTATTGAGGCAAAAAATAAACTTGTTGAAAACGATCAGGTCGGAGGGGTTGCGTGCCGCGCTGTCACGCAGGTTCATCGTTTCGAGGTGCGTAATGTAGTGCGCGTACTCGATAACATGTTTAATAGCATTCTTCAGGCCTAACCCGATCGGGTGAATCATGACGATTTTGCCGGGCAGACTGTGCAACTGTTCGAGAATTGGCAACTCATCGGTGAATGAGCTGTCGTAATCAACGCTGCTGCGTGAGGCCAGATACTTGCCTGCCAGATCGGCACGCGACAGATGCCGGTAGGTTTCGCGGCATTCCTGATAACGGGCATGAATGGCATCCAGTTCCCATTGGCTGAAATTGCCCTGCAAAAAGCGCTTTTCGCCAGCCATTGCCTGGGTTTTATAAAACAGCACCCGGTTAAGAAAAACTTTGTTGAAACGCTCGAACAATAGCTCGCTGAGATGCTCGCGTGACGGTTGACCAAAAGCGACAATCTTCTGCAACTCTGGTTCGGTGAGTGGCGCGAACCAGCAGGGGCTGTCACTCGAAAAATCTTCGTTCAGCTTCGGCAGATGAATCTCATTGAACTGTTTGACCACCGAAACTATAGATTGATAGCGCTTTTCGATGTTTTTTTTCAGGCCGGCCCTGAAGTCAGCCAATTCAGACTGTTTGTCACGTAGAAAAGTGAAAAAGTCGCGGCTGCGCCTGAACATCGGCGGGACATAAATGTAATGTCGCCGGTTGCCGCATGGCCCGACGCTGAATTCAATGCCAATATCAACAGAAATGCCGAGGATTTCGCCGGCGGTAATTGCTTCACTGATCATGCGCTCTTCGTCGATGGCGTTGTAGAGCAGAGTGATTCTTGACAGGCCTTTGACAAAAGAGTCGATGAGTACCCGGGTCGGCGTCTTGCGCCCTTCGGTGAGCGAATCGTGAACGTGGTCGTCCCAACCGAGATCGAGGGCTTTCAGTGGCTTGCCCTCTTCTGGAACCTCGATCATGCCCTTGTCTTTAAGAAAACCCCTGATGACAGCCTCGTGACCGAACGAAGCCTTGCCGAAATCCGCCACGAATTCCATCTGGCGACGCCGGTCGCCATGTGCTTTTATCGCTTCCTTGATGAGATAAAGCTGAATGCGGGCCGTATTGATCGGCATGGTGACCGTCTTGGCATGCATTGATTGCTCCATCAGGGTGCGCAATGCCTGCAACCGGGTTTCACAAAATTCAGGGGCGTGCAACCGGGTAATGATGATGTAGGCTTCGGCCATGCTCAGGCGTCGTTTGACAAATTCGCGGCAGAAACCGCCCGGGTGTGACGCGTAACGGTTACCAAGCTTGATTGGTGGTTCTTCTAGAGTCTGATTCAGTTTATCAACTATGTTGCTGATCTCGTCATTAAAACTGACCAGATGAACGAGGTCGTTCAAAACCGGTTTGACGAGGTTGGTGAGTCTGTGTGACCTGAACAATTTCCTTGCCTGCCTGTATTGTATTTCTTTGCTAACGAAAAAATGTTGCCCGGACTTCTGGGCAACATTTTTGCTCAAACAGTAATTATAAGCCCACCCGCAAAATTTGTGCAACTCAAATTATCGGGTTAAACAGACCCGGCTGATATGCCGGGCCGTCGAACAGACTATGTTTTGTTTTTGCATGGTTCAATAAACACAAGTGGCTTTTGATGCGAGTTATAAAACTCACCGTGAATTGCTGTCGGGGTTCCCTTTGGGTAAAAGGCCGGGCGGGTGGACCTGTAAGACTTTGTGTTTGTTTGGTTTGATTACTGTGCCGGGCCTTCTGGTGCGTGGCTTCGCGCTGGGCGTTTTTTGTACTGTGGCAAACTTTACCGGCTGTGTTATACTCAAAAAAAGCTGATTTTCAGGAGTGCCGAACAATGGGGCGACTTTTTGGAACCGACGGTGTAAGAGGCCTTGCCAACCGCTTCCCTCTCGATGGACATACCGCTTATCGCATTGCTCAGCTTGCCACAAGGCAGCTGTTGCTTAACCATAAAAAGCAGGGTCGACCGGTTTTTATTGCCAAAGATTCCCGCCGCTCGGGCGATATGCTCGAACATGCGGTGGCGGCCGGTGTTGCCTCGATGGGTGCTGAAGCCAGGTTGCTTGGGGTCATTCCGACTCCGGCCGTGGCCTATATTACCCGTGAACTGCAGGGGCTTGGCGGCGTGATGCTAAGCGCTTCACATAATCCATTTGCCGATAACGGTATTAAAATATTTGGCCCTGATGGCTTCAAGATCAGTGACAAAATCGAAGAAGCTATCGAAAAAGAACTGGTCGCTAACAACCGCCTCGATATGCCTACCGGCGCCGATGTGGGCACCATAAATTCCGATGACGCGTCAATTTCATTCTGGTTGAGCAATCTGGCACGCCTGGCCGGCGAGAACGTCGGTTCGCGAAAGCTTAAAATCGCTCTCGATTGTGCCAACGGTGCGATAGCCCGCTGGGCGCCGAAGTTTTTTTCCGACCTCGGCTACAGCGTCGATGCTATTGGCGTTAACCCTGATGGTATCAATATCAATGAGGGGGTCGGTTCGACCCATATCAACGCTATTATTGAAGTCATGAAACGCGAACACTTCGATGTTGGCTTCGCTTTCGATGGCGATGCCGACCGGGTAATCGCCGTGTCAGGCGAAGGCGATATTATTGATGGCGATTTTATTCTCGCCATTACCGCCAAATACCTCAAAGACCGCGAAAAATTGCCGGGCAATGCCCTGGTTACCACGGTTATGGCCAATCTGGGCCTCGATCTGGCCATGCGCAACCACGATATCAAGGTTTTTAAAACCAGGGTTGGCGACCGTTTTGTTCTCGAAGAAATGCAGAAGATTCAGGCCATTGTCGGCGGTGAACAGAGCGGCCACATTATTCTCGCCGAGCATGCCACGACTGGTGATGGTCTGCTGACCGCCTGCAACCTGCTGCGCATCATGCGTGAAACCGGCGCTTCGATCAAAGAATTGAGCGGCGTCATGAGCAAGCTGCCGCAGGTGCTGGTCAATATTCGCGTCAAAAGCAAGAATTTCGATAATATACCCGAAATCGTCGATATGATTCGCGACACCGAAAAGAAACTCTCAGGGCGCGGCCGGGTGCTCGTCAGATCGTCGGGCACCGAAGACCTCGTCAGGGTTATGGCTGAAGGGCCAGATGAAGTCGAAATCAAGGGCCTGGTTGACAGCATCGCCCGAACTATCTCCTGCCACCTTTGCTGAGCAACATGAACAATCTGCTGCAAAAAACGGCCCTCCTTCTGATGCTGGCAGCAATGATCGTGCTGGCTGAAGGCTGTTGTAACCGCAGCGTTTCAACCCCTGAAGCAGTGCGTCAGCAGGGGCAGACATCGATTCAAACGCCAGTGCCGGGTCAGCAACCTGTCGGGTCTGCCACCGTCGTTGAGCGCCCGGCTGACATTCTTGAAAATACCGGGTTAAACTACTCGATCGATGGCCAGAAGAAATCCGCGAAGGCAGGCAGTCGAGTCGCCGGTGGCGCCTTCGAAAAGCAGTATCTGCATGGCGTCGAACTCATGGAAAAGGGTGAGTTCACCCAGGCCATCGAACTGTTCGATGAGTTGATTAAACGCTACCCCAATACCGAAGAAGCAAGCATTGCCGAGTTGTGTATCGCCGAGTTGTATTTCCGCAACAAGTCAAATGACCGGGCTATGCAGGCATACGAGCGCATTGTCGCCAATTACCCCCAGTCGCACGCCGCCGAAAACGCCCGCGCTGGTATTGCCTACCTGAAGAATTTCCAGCAATACGAGCAGGAATACGTTTCTCCAGACGTTGAAGCACGCAAAAGGCGGGGCTACTGATGAACAGGGCAGGCAAAATTTTCAGGCGATCCGGGCAGGGCTTCTCACTCATCGAAGTTCTGCTGGCCTCTTTTATTATCGGGGTAGGGGTCGTGCCGGTGCTTTTGATGTTTATCACCAGTACCCGCACCGTCGAGAAGGGTGGGGTGCTCCTTGAAGCTTCGATTGCCGCCCAGAATATCATTGACCGCGCTCGCAGCGACTCCTTCCTCTGGAAATCCGTGCCCGTAACCCTCGTTATTCCCGATAAAGAATTTCCAGAATTTAGTATTCCCGAAGCTTTTGCCCGTAAATACCAGGCATCCGGTACTCTGTCTGTTGAAAGCGCGCCTGGCCACACAGTTCTTGGCACCGGCGCCAACGAGACCAACCTTCTGCAACTGACTGTAATTCTCACCTGGATTGAAAACGGCATGCCAAAAGAGTTCAGATTGCTGACTTATCGGGCAAACACCAATTCAGTGAACCTTAAAACCTCGGCAAACCTTTAAAATGACCAGAAAATCCGGCTTTACTCTGATTGAAATGAGCGTTTCGGCACTGATTATCGCTTTGATCGTGCTGACGCTCATCATGGTGTTTCGCAGCAACCTGGCAACCTTTGCCTGGGGCCAGAAACACATGGAATTCAACCAGCGCATCCAGCTCGTGATGAAGCAGATTTTCACCGATTTCAAACAGATCAACCCCATCCTGAAACAAGATGAAAACGGCCATCTCTACCTGCAGGGCGAAAAAATCGGCGATCTTTTTCCGAATCTGATCACTATCTATGATAAAGATAAAAAGCCCGAAAATGGCGGCGAAGAAGTAGTTTTCTTTCTCACCTCGCTGCGTGATCTCACCCGTCGCGACCGCGTTCGCTACTTTCTTGAAAAAGGCGAACTGATACGAGAAACCCAGGATTATAACGGTACTCTTAAACGCAAAGCCATTGCCGAAAAGGCATCTGATCTTCAGTTTACCGAAGATTCCGGCGATATCAGGCAAATACACGTTAAGTTTCTGCTCGCTGACCCGACCACCCCCGGAAAAACCGAAAAAATTGATTTCGCAGTGCGCCTCGAAACCGACCTCGTCTGCGTTAAAACGGTGAAAGAATATGATTAATAACCAACGCCAGGGCTTTATTGCCATGACCGCCCTCATCATGCTGGTCATTTTCGGTATTCTCGGCGTTGCCTACTGGCTGAGTTCACGCCTGAGCACTGACATGATTTTAGTTGAATCCCAGCGCATCAAGGCAAGAAATTTTGCCCAGGCTGCCGTCGAAAAGGTTAAGATTAATATATGCAATCAGTATAACATGAACAATCACAATCTGGCCTACCCGGCCAAATACACCACTGACCGCATCGATAAAGAATACAACATGGAGTTTGCCGATGGCGAATTCAAGGTGGTGAGCGTTAAGCCATACGAAGACGGCAATCGCAGCTATTATAATGTTCCGCATCATGCAAAGGGCGTTCTGATCGGCAACTACGACATCTGGGAAGTAACCACCCAGGGCATCGCGAAACCGACCGGCGTTATCGCAGAACTGCGTGCCCTTGTTAAAATTTATCGTGACCATATCGTCTACTGAACCAGGAGGTAATGCCATGCCCGGCAGATCAGTTTTTATCAAAGCCAGCCTTGGGGCCGGTCTATTTCTGGCCGCGGGTTTGTTGCTTCTGGCGCCCGGTGTTGCCTCTGCCCAGGGGTTTCCGGGGTTTGAGGCTCAGGTGCATGGCGACGTCTATGGCCAGCCAAAAATAATTGAAGATTTCGATGGTGATGGCAAAAAAGACATCATTTTTGGGGCCACCGATGGAAAAGTGCATATTTTTTCGTCGACCGGCCGCGAGATTTTTAGGCCGCCCTACTGGCCGAAGCAAACCGGCGGGCCGATTCTTGCCGAAGTGCAACTCGCCGATCTCGACAATGACGGTGGTTCCGAAATCGTCGTTGCCTCTCAAGATGGCAAAGTCTATTGCCTCAATGCCTTGGGCCGCGAAAAGTGGGTTCTCGACACCCGTGGCAAAATTCTTGTCTCGGCCCCTGAGATCGCCGACGTTGACGGCAGCGGTGAGCGCAATGTTTTTGTTGGCTCGAAATCTGGCACCGTCAGTCGTGTCGATGCATCTGGCCACCTCCTCTGGGAAGTCCGCATGAACTCATCAGTGTCGGCAGCCGTAGTTGCCCGCGATCTGAATGGCAATGGCGTCAAAGAAATCATCTGCAAAGATGACAGCGGCAAAGTGATGATTCTTAACGAGACCGGCGCCCAGGCCAGGGGCTGGCCACAAGATACTGCCGCGAATATGACCTGGCCGTTCAACGTTGATGCCGGCGATATCGACGGCGATGGCATAAAAGAAATCTATACCACCACCCCCGACAAAAAATTTATCATGTGGGATAGCGAAGGCAAAAAACTCAGTGAATTTCCGCTAACCGATGGCGCCCATACCGCGCCCCGTCTCGCTGATCTCGACGGTGACGGCCATGACGAGTTCATAATCGGCCAGGCCGACGGCACCATTACCGTCTGTGATAAAAACGGTTCGCCCCGGCCCGGCTGGCCATTTATAACCGGGCATGCCATCTATCATGTTCCGAGAATTCTCGATATTGACGGTGACGGCCGCCCTGACCTGGTTTTCACCGCCTGGAACCCAAAAGGCACCGCAGAAAAAGCCGGTTATGTCATGGCTCTTTCGCGTAACGGCCAACCCCTGGCCGGTTTTCCCAAATATATCGGCAAGACGGTTGCTCCCCTGGCATTCGCTGATCTCGACAGTGACGGCTATCTCGAAATGATCGCCGTTGGTGGCATCAACTACACCGGCAAGCAGTTGCATGTGTTCCCGACCCGGGCACGCAACAGCATCAGGGTTGCCGTTCTTGGCCAGGAAATCAATTTCCAATGAGCAGCAGGTTGCTAAAAACCTCAATTGCAGCGCTTTTTGTAGTGCTGGCGTCAGGTAATTTCTGCCTGGCCCAGACCGAAGAAGACATCAACGGTTTTCTTCTGACCGGCCAGGAATGCTATAACCGTGGTGAATTGCCCGCGGCGGCTCTTGAATTCGAGAACATTCTGCTGATCGACCGCCAGAATTTTGCGGCCCGGGTCTGGCTCGCCCAGGTCTACATCGACCTGAAAGACTTTGACAAGGCTCGCAAACTGCTCACTGAGGCTTCCCTGCAAGCTCCTGACCACCCCCGGGTTATTCAGTTGCAAAAAATCCTCGGTGCGGGCAAACCGGGGGGCACAAAAATCCGGGCCGCCGACCCGGTGGTGCGCGAAGCTTTGACTCTGATTGGTTCAGGCACCAGCCTTCGTCAGTATGGGCTGGTCATACCCGAGAACAAGGTCACCCGCGACACAAGCGAAAAGAACCTGCTGATGTTTGATGGCCTTGATATCGCCGCCGAAAAACCCAAAGAAAAAGACATTGAACTCGAGAAATATTTCGCCCCCGAAACCGGCCCTCTGGCCGATGTTTTCACGGCTCTTGACTCAAAGGGTCTGAATGAGGCCCTCGAACTTTATTTTACTAAAATTCTGGCAGACCCCGGGCTGGCATCGCAGAACGACCGTGGTCTGCTGGCGAGAGGCAACGAGACTTTTGCGGCCCGCTTTGCCAGCACTCCCGATGACCCCGAAACTCGCTATTTTTACGGTACTTTGCAATTTATCAACGGCCTTTACCCCGATGCCGAAAAGGTTCTCGCCCCTTTAAAGACGGCCCCCGGCATCTATGAAGAACGCCTGCGCCCCGTGTTGGCGGCTCTTGGCCGCTGGCGCGACCAGGAAAACCAACGCAAGCTGGCTTTGCAACAGGCAGAAGAAGAGCGCCTGGCCATGGAAGCCCTGGCCCGCGAAGAAGAGCAAAAAAAGAAAGACGATATCTGGGCCAAGCTCAAGAAAAAACGTGCCGCCGGTGCCAATGCCAGTGGCAGCGCTGATGCCCCCGTAACAGAAGGCGTAGCCGAAGCCGCGGTGCTGCATGCCGAAGGTTACGAACTATACAAAAAGGGCAAACTCGATGATGCGATTGCTAAATACGACGAAGCCCTGAGTCGGCAGGCCGACAACCCCGAATACAACTATCACCTTGGCCTCGCCTGGACCGACAAAGGCCTGGCCGGCGACGCAGCAGCCTTTGATCGTGCCGTCACCTCGTTTCAACGGGTAATCAGCCTCGCTCCCGACGACAAACTCAGCAGAGACGCCAATGCCATGATCAAAGACATCGAACTCGCCAAAAAATCCCTCGGCGAGTAATATGGTCGACTGACTTCCCCTCGTTTATGGCTTGGTTTGCGAATCAGGGTGCGTCGGCATGAGGTAGCTGTGGGGTCGGGTTGTTTCGATAACATTGCAATTTTAAGTTATCATTTTCGTGTCGGTATGTTATACTTTGTCAGCGCTAAAGAATCAGGACGTATTTTAATGACCACCGAAACCGGAGCCGCTGTACACCAGGTCGAACCCGAAGGAAAGAAATCTTCCCCCCCGGAGGGAATTGCTCACGAAATCCCTTCTACCAGGCCGTTCGAGGGCTTTTCTTACCTCAAAAAAGAATGGCTCGACCAGGAAGACAACATCGAGTCAGTGACCCTGAGTATGGTTTTCGGGCAGATTAATCACGCGCCTGACTGGCAGATGATGCAGAGCTTTACCATGATGCCCGAGTGGGGTACCGCCCCATTGAAGCGGTCATGGGTCTTGCGTATTCCCACCCACTTTGAAGGCGCCGAGCGCTATCTGTTTCATTTTTTCTTTCTGATCCGTTATGCTGATGGCACCGAAAAGGTCAGCGATAATTTCACTCAATTGATTATGCCCCGGGCAATTGAATATATAGATCATTCGGGCGACTGTGCGCATGTTAGACTGCACTGGAGCCTCGACAGCTGGGCTTACCCGCAAGATACCGAACTTGAAGCCGATGGCATTGAATGGGGCAGCGAATTTTCTGTCAGTCATGCCCCGTATCGGCATGGCGACCGCCTCTATGAACGAGGCAGAGCCGCGCGTATCAGTCATCTGCCGGTTCCGAGAATTTTCAGGGCGACCATCTGGGGCCCGCATAACGAAGTAATTAATTATTGTTTCAATCTGGTGACGGTTGACCAGGCTGGCAGCCTTCACCAGAAATGGGATAATAACCACGGCGAAAATTTCAAGTTGACTATTTAGGCCAGGAGAAATCAGACCATGAGACATTCAGACATCCTTTCCCGAGAAGGCAGCATTCTGCTTATCAGCGATGTACAGAAAAAATGCATCAAGCCAATCTACAAAAAAGAAGCCATGATTAACAACATCAAATCGCTGGTTTCCTTTGCGGGTATGATTGGGTTGCCGGTTGTGCTTACGGAACTTTCACCGCAGAAATTTGGCGGAACCATCGAAGAACTTAAAAAACTGGTTCCGAGACTTGAACCTATTAAAAGAAGCCGCTACAGCTGCTTCGGCAGTGAAGACCTGACCCTGCGCCTCGAAGCGATGAATACCAACACCCTCATCGTCGCCGGCATGGAAACCCACATTTCGGTTTGCCCGACGGTTCTAGATGCTCTCAGCCGCGGTTATCGGGTGCATGTCGTGCTTAATGCCACCAGTTCTACCAAAAAGGTCAACTGGAAAGTGGCCATCGAAAAAATGCGCCGCGCCGGTGCGGTCATCACCACCATGGAAATCGTCATTCACGAAATGATCGGCCGGGTTGACGATCCCAACTACGACAAATTCATGGAACTGGCAAGGCGGGAATCAGACCTCTAATGTATCTGCCCTTTGCCGGTGAAACTGCCCCGGCCACCTTTTTGATCGGTGGCGCGGGGGCAGGCAAAACTGAACTTGCCCTGAATCTTTCGGTCTATAAATCGCGTCGCTTCAGTGGCTCTACCCTGATTGACCTCGATATTGTCAATCCGTTTTTCAGGGTGCGCAAATTGCGTGATGCCATGCAGGAACTCGGCGTCGCGGTTATCTGCCCAGATAAACGCGTGCTGGCGAGCGATATTCCGGCGTTGCCGGCGGCGGCCTGGGGCGCTCTTGAGCGCACTGACCGGGCGGTGATCTGTGATATCGGTGGTGGCGAGCAGGGGTTGCGGCCGCTTGGTCGCCTAAAAGATATTGCAGAACAACGCCACGCCAATGTTTTTTTTGTGGTTAATCCGTTCAGGCCGGGCTTTGCCACTCTGACCGAGCTGGCTGCGAGTTTTAAGCACCTGAGCGAACTGAGTGCCATGACCGTAACTCATCTGGTGGCGAACCCGAATCTTTCTGCCGAGACTACGCCCGAGCTTTTTGCAGAGGGAGTGGCCATGGTGCGCGAGTTTGCAGACCGTTCGGGGGTGCAGTTCGCTTTTGCGTTGGCGGCCGCCGAACTGGCGCCAGGTCTTGGCATAACCACTGCTGATCTGCCAGGATTTTATGAACTTGCTGATCTGACTGTGTTTGTGCTTGAGCGCTACTGGAGCGTGCCGTGGCATTTTGGAGTGGCTGAATAAAAGCTGTCTGCCGTCTTTTTTTTTATGGCATTATCAGCAGGTCATTGAAAAATATCTGTTTAAGTTGTATTTTAGGTGAATATTGTCGTGCTTGCCATATTCTGCTAATTTGAGATCGCTCTGTTTCGCATAACGAGAAACCCCACAAAGGAATCTGGTTGCGAGAAACGCAGTGATGAAGCAATCTCAATAAACTTGAATTTTGCAGGTTGCTCTGTTTACAGTCTGCTCCCGAAGCATGTGTTGAACTAAAACTGGAGGAAAGACAGAATGTCTAAATGGGTAATAAACGAAACTTTGTGCAAGGGTTGTGGAGTCTGCATCTCCCGTTGCCCACTCAAGCTTCTCGCTTTTGCTGACCACCTGACTCCCAAGGGCGTCTACCCGGCCGCAATCACTGATGAAAGCAAATGTACCAGCTGTGCCATCTGTGCCAGAAGCTGCCCTGACGTAGCAATAGAAATTTACAAGGAAGAAAAATAAGGAGTTAAGAAATGGCAAAGGTGTTGATGAAAGGCAACGAAGCAATTGGCGAAGCTGCTATTCTGGCCGGTTGCAGGTATTATTTCGGTTATCCGATCACCCCGCAATCTGAACTGCCCGCCTACCTGGCCCGGCGTCTGCCTGAGGTCGATGGCGTTTTTCTTCAGGCCGAAAGTGAAGTTGCGGCAATAAATATGGTTTACGGTGCCGGCAGTGCAGGCGCCCGCGTTATGACCTCCAGTTCAAGCCCTGGCATCAGCCTCAAACAGGAAGGCATTTCTTACATCGCCGGCGCTGAAGTGCCCTGTCTGATCGTCAATGTAATGCGCGGCGGCCCCGGTCTTGGCAACATCGCCCCCGCCCAGTCAGATTACTGGCAGGCTACCCGTGGTGGTGGCCATGGTGATTATCGCACCATCGTTCTTGCCCCGAACTCAGTCCAGGAAATGGCCGACATGACCATCGCCGGCTTTGAATTCGCTGATCGTTTCAGAAACCCCGTTCTGCTGCTTTCCGACGGCGTGCTGGGCCAGATGATGGAACCAGTCAACCTGCCGGCTCCGCATGATTACGATGTTAACAGCAAAAAATGGGCGCTTGGTTATAAAGGCAACGACAAAAATGAGCGCAATGTCTGCTCATCGATTTTTATCGACCAGGATGAGCTCGAAGAACACAACTGGCACCTCTATCAGAAGTATCAGGTGGTAACCGACTTTTTCGCCAAAGGCGAGTATAAAGATTTCGCAGTCGAAGAGCACCTCTGTGACGACGCTGAGATCATTCTCGTCGGCTACGGTATCATCTCGCGAATTCTTAAAACCGTAGTTGAAAAATGTCGCAAACGCGGCATCAAAGCCGGGTTGGTTCGCCCGAAAGTTCTCTGGCCATTCCCGAACGCTGTATTTGAAAGACTTGCCAAGACTGCCAAGCAGTTTCTGGTGGTCGAAATGTCATGTGGCCAGATGGTCGAAGACGTTAAGCTTGCCTCTGAATGCAAAAAACCGGTATTCTTCTTCGGCAGAACCGGCGGCACTGTGCCTTCAGACTTCGAGATTCTCAACGAAGTAGACAAGCTCGTTCGACCAGATTAAAAGGAGCCAGGTAAACAATTATGAAAAAAGTATTTTCACGCCCTGCCAGCTTGAGCAAAACCCCTTTTCACTACTGTCCCGGCTGCGATCACGGTGTAATTCACCGTCTGGTTGCCGAAGCCATTGATGAACTCGAAGTGGGCGACCGCACGATTGGCGTTGCCCCGGTTGGTTGCTCGGTTTTTGCCTATGACTATTTCAATTTCGATTTTAACCAGGCGGCGCACGGCCGCGCTCCGGCCGTTGCCACCGGTATCAAGCGCACCCGGCCCGATTCGATCGTTTTCACCTATCAGGGTGACGGCGACCTTGCCGCCATCGGCACAGCCGAAATTATTCATGCCGCGAACCGTGGCGAAAATATCACCGTAATCTTTGTGAATAACGCGATTTACGGCATGACCGGTGGCCAGATGGCTCCGACCTCGCTGATCGGCATGAAGACGCAGACTTCGCCCTATGGTCGCGATGCGGCCACCGCCGGGCATCCGATTCACATGAGCGAAATCATTGCGACCCTCGAAAGCCCTGTTTATGTGACCCGCGTTACCATAAACAACGTTGCTAATCTGCTGAAGACTAAAAAAGCGATTCTGAATGCTTTCAAACTTCAGAAAGAAAAGAAGGGTTTCAGTTTCATCGAAGTGGTTTCGATCTGCCCGACCAACTGGGGCAAGAAACCTGCCGATGCTCACAAATGGCTGACCGAAAACATGTTGCCGGTTTTTCCGCTGGGTACCTTTAAAGATACTCATGGCGTCGAAAAATCAGCATAACAGGAGGCATAATCATGTCGTCAAAAGTTGAAAGAATCATTCTGGCGGGGTTCGGCGGCCAGGGCATTCTATTTCTCGGTAAAGTTCTCGCTGAAACCGGCATGCACGCCGGCAAACATGTCTCCTGGATCCCTTCATACGGCCCCGAAATGCGCGGCGGCACTGCCAACTGCTCGGTTATTCTTTCTGAAAACGAAATTGCTTCGCCGATGGTAACGGTTCCTGATACGGTTATCGCCATGAACCGCCCTTCGGTCACCAAATTCAACCAGAAAATCAAGGCCGGTGGCATGCTGATGTACAATTCTTCGCTCATCGAACGCCAGGAATTCCGCGATGATATTCGTCTCGTCGAAATCCCCGCCAACGAAATTGCTGAAGAACTGGGCAATCCGAAGGTTGCTAACCTTATCATGGCTGGTGCCTACGCCAAGTTCAGCAAACTCATCACCTTCGATGATCTGGTCGCCTGCCTGCCGAATCTCGTCAAGGGTGCCAAAAAAGAAATGATCGATATCAACCTCGCGGCTTTTAAAAAAGGCTTCGATTTCGTTGAAGAAAAAAAATACATGTTCGGTCGCTACGTATACTCGGTGTTTAAAGGCATCTGAATGATGTCTCCCCGAAATTCTGCCGGCGCGGCAGGCCCGGGGTGAACGCATTGAATCAACCACCAGAGGGGGCGCACGTGTGCGCTCCCTCTCTGTTAGACCCGGAGGTCAAGTTTGTTAAATAAGCTCCCAGAAAGCATCAAGATTGTCGTCGAGGCACTCAAAGATAAAAAAGTCGAGGACCTCGCCGTTCTCGACGTAACCGGCCTGGTGCCCTATACCGATTATTTCATCATCGGCACCGGCAACAACGCCCCCCACGTACAGACCCTTGCCGACACAGTTGCCAAACTGGTCAAAATCCCAAATGTCGGCGGCGTAAGACTCGAAGCCGACCAGACTTCAACCTGGGTGCTCATCGATGGCGGTGAATTCGTTCTGCATATCTTTCAACCCAAAGCGAGAAAGTTCTATAATCTCGAAGACCTCTGGGAAGACGCGGCCAGAATTGAGGCCTGAACTATGGTTCCGCATGCCAGGGTTATCGAAACCACATTAAACGGCCGGTTGACTGACGATAACCGCCACCGTCTCGAGCGGGTGTTGCGCCTGCGGCCCGGTGACGGTTTTGTTATTACCGATGGCTGCGGCCACGAAGCCACTGCGGTTCTCGGCAAATCAGGTGATTATCAGGCCCCAGCCTGGAACTCCCCCGGCCGGGAACCAGCGGTCGAAGTAACTCTGTTTGCCGCGGTTTCGAAGGGCGAAAGACTTGAGTGGCTGATCGAAAAAGCCGTCGAAATGGGCGTCAGGCGTATCATACCATTGATCGCCGAGCGCTGCATTGTCAAAAACCCCGGTGATGGCAAGATTGATCGCTGGCGCAAGATTGCTGCCACTGCCATGCTGCAATGTGGCGGCTGTACACTGCCCGAAATTGCCGAACCCATAAAGCTGACTGAAATTACCCCGCCGCCCCCAGCCACTTTGGCCGTGCTTCTGCATGAAGAATCCCTGTCGGTCTCGTTGCATGAGCTGCCGCAAACTGCCGATCAGGCTCGCATCTGGCTCGCCTCTGGCCCGGAAGGCGGTTTTTCCGAACCCGAAGTTGAATTTTTTATTAATGCCGGCTGGCAACCAGTCTGGCTGGGTAAACGCCTGTTCAAGACAGATACGGCGCCGACTATTGCTCTGGCAAACCTGTTGATCCGCTCATGGGGCGCATGATGCTGCCGGCTTTCGGGTAAAAATCTTTTGCGTTGAACTCTCTGCCGAATTCATTAGAATAGAGGTAGTGAGTAGTAACACTTGCCGGAGGAGTATGCCAGTAAGTTGTCATAAGAGCGCCCGAGGCGTCACGCTGATGGAAATCATGCTGTCGCTGCTGATCATGGCGGCGGCGATGATTCCGATTTCTTCGCTGATGGGTTATGGTGGCCGTGCCACCAGCAAAGATGCCCGTCGCATTGTGGCAATTCAGACCCTCGAAAGAACCCTTCGTCAGCTTCTGAACGAGCCGTTTGCCGAGATACCGCTTGGCGCAGCCGTCAAAAAGTCTTTTAACCAGGTTAACCTGGGTACGGTTACGACCCCGGCAGGTTACGAGTATGAGGTTGAGCTGAAATCGCGCTATATTTCGCCTCTGAGCCTGTCTTACCAGAATGTTAAAGTCAATCTGCCGGCTTTTAAGGCTGACAACCCCCAGGCCACCGATTTTGCCGCCGCCGAGACCCTGAGTTTGACCGACTGTGTTCTTGAACTGACCGTAAAAGTTTCATGGAAAGAGCAGCAGACTCTTGGTGTTGATGTGCAGGCCATGACTTATCGCGCCAATTTTCAACGGCGGGGTGGCTGAGATGAGCGAAAATCGCCAAAAACGGGGCATGGCCCTGGTAATCGTTCTGACGCTGGCAACCGCCATCATGATTCTTGGCGTTTCTTATCTTAAAACCATTCGTAACCAGGGCGGCCGCAACACCATTGAACTCGGCGCCATTCAAGCTGACCTGCTTGCCGAAGGCATCACCCAGATTGCCATGCTTAAATTCAAAGAGATCCCCGGGCCGCTTTATTATGCTTATATTGCCTCGGTTAAAGGTAACAGCAGCGACCCGCTCAAAGAATACCACAGCGACAAGATTCTCGCCGGCAAGGTTACTTCGCCTTTTGCCGCTGATTATCAGACCACTTATCAACTTCTGCCTTCTAAAATGTATGATGACATGAACATCAAGATTTCGGTGGTGGTGACTGTTACCAGACCTGATGGCGTCGCCTACCAGCGCAATATCGAAAGGACAGTTTCAGGTGTCAGACGACCGGCTTTTTAAAAAACAGGTTGGGGTAACGCTTGTGGAAATTCTCATCGCCGCAGGCCTGCTCTCACTGTTCATGACTGCGGTGTTTGCGATCTACCGGTCGAGCACCCGCAGCTTTGTTTCTGGTTCATGGCGGGCCGAAGAACAAAAAAAACTTCAAACCCTGATTTCGGCACTCAGTCGCGACATGAGTCAGGCGAATTCTGAACTGACGACTATTGCCGCCGACGGTAACCGCACCAGTCTGGCCAGCACCCCTTTGTATGTTAATAAAAATCTTTATGCTTTTGAGGCGGCCCCAAAGTTTGTTAAGGCTGATGGTAATAAATGGCTCTGCCTGACGGCTTTTTCGGTGTCATACCCCTATATTGAGGCCAACGCCACTCTCATGTCGGCCGAACAACCGGGGAAATGGTCTGGCATCTCAGTCTGGGTGAAGAATCGCGATATTCGCTATCTTAGAACCGGCAGCCCGGGCATTTTCAGCTCAACCCCCGACAGTTTGCCGGGTGCGATTTCGGGCTTTCCGGGGCCGGGGGTGGTCGGTGTCGGTTTGAGCTTCGTACCAGACCCTGAACAGAATCGTAATCACAATTTTAACCTGTCTCTTGAAGAGGTCGCCATGGTTGGGCGTGGTGGTACCGATACGAACCCCGAGACCCTTGAACTTATTTTCAGGAGTGCGCGTTACGAGAACGGCCAGAAAACGGCGGCAGAGATCACGCAAAATGCCGTTGTCAGACTGGCTTCACAGACATCACTGGTAGATTTCTGAGGTACAGATGAAAAATACTTTCTGGTTATTAATGATTTTTTCGCTTGTTCTACCCGGCATGCTGCGGGCCGAAGGGTTTCAGTTCGGCTACGTCGATGGTGCGGCCCTGATTGCCATGCACCCTTTGATGCGCCAGTTCAACCCCGAGACCCGTCGCTTTGTTGACACGGTATCGCAACCCCTTCCTTCTGAAAACCCGGCTGAATTTATCGAACGGTTACGCGGGCGTCTTGAAGAACAGAAAAAGCTGCTCGCGCAACTCGACGCCAATTATGCCGACAAGCTTACCGGCACCGGCCTGGCAGCCCGCAAAGCCTGGTGGGCCTTCTGGAAACGTCGCGAAAGTCTGCGGATTTATCAGACCCTGATTCAGGAAGCCATGAACCAGGCTGCCACCCAGGGAAACTTTTATCTGAACATGCCCTCAGACTGGACAGTAATGCCAGTCGCCATGGCAATCGCCGCGTCTGTTAATGATGCCTGTGAGTATCTGAGGGCCGGCAACGATCTTGGTATGGTGGTTGATACATCAGTATTTATCAAAAACCGACCCGATGACGAGCCAATGATGCAGGTGCCAAACGGGCACTGGCAGATATGGCGTGCCGAGCCATTCACAGCCGCTGATCTTCAGCGGGCCGGCTCATCGATGCAGGAAAGTATTGCCCGGTTGTTGCCGGGTCGTGCCGGGCTGCGGCCAATCGTTGCCGGCGCCATGGATCTCAACCCGCTCGCGGTTTCGTTGCTTGAAAATATCACACTGCCGTCAGCTGAGCTGCCGGATGCAGAAAAAAGGTGAGGGAAATGTCATTTAAAAAGATTGTTCTGTTGAGCCTGCTGATGATTGCCTGCCAGAGCGCCTGTCTCGCGGCGTTGCCTTCGATGTATTTTGTCGATTACAAATTGCTAATCGCTCTGCACCCTAAAATGAGCAATTACGACATGGTGCTCGAGCGGCACCTTCGCCCAGATGTTAATTTTACCGACATGGAACGCCTGAATGCTGTTAACGAGCAGATTGCCAGCTTGAGTATGTCGGCACACCATCGGGTTGACAAGCTGCTGCTTGAACTCGACCGGGTTAACCTCGAACTCTCAAAGCTTGACGAGCGCATGACCGGTCAGGTAGCTGAATTTGACAACCAGAAAAAGCAGTTTCAGGGTGATAACACCCGCAAATCACAGTCGGCCAAAGTAACCCAGCTGTTGTCAACGCGCCGCGAGCTTGACAACCAGATAGTAAAAATCTGGGATGAAGTGATGAATCCGCTGTATCTGAGTCGTGCCCAGTCGCAGCAGATCGTCGAATCGGTGCTCGAAGAAATAGATCTGATGCTGGCAGGCTTGTCGCGTCAGCTTGGCGGGGCCATGATTGTTGATAGCGATTTTCAGGCAGCGCAACTATTGCCCGAAAAGATTACCTCGGCGCCGGTGGTCGGTGCCGACCCGCTGAGCATCAGGCTTTATCAGTCGCTTTTGCAGTCAAATCTTGTGGGTGATGTTCCTGATATCTATAAAAAGAACCCCGAGCTTGCGCAATACGCATCATCGATGCGGCGTGATATCGAACAGGCCTTTGATCGTAATATTGCCATGCAGATTTCTAAAAGCCCTCTTTTTGGCAGGGCGGCAGGCCTGCGTGGCCGACTGGTGCTCGCAGGTGCCCAGAATAACGATCTGACCCGACAGGTGCTCGAAAATATTTTCAAGAAATACGCGGTGCGGGCTGATATTGCAGCTCGCATTCTTTCTCAGATCAAGTGATCAAGCAGGAGGCTGCCATGAAAAAGTACATGCTGTTTCTGTTCTTTCTGGCGATACCGGCCCTGATTTGCGCCCAGGCTATCGAATACAGGCGTAATGGCGAATGCTACCTGCTGATCGGGCATAACGACCCGGTTTTTCGCGGGGTTTATCGTCTGAACAACCCATCGGGTGAACCTGATGGCAACCCGGTCAATGTTAAACTCTTTGATCCTCGCACCTCATACGGTATTTCGGTCAACCTCGACCGCATGGTTTATACCTTTTCAGAGAACAAGGCGCCAACTTTCACGCTTGGCGACTGGAAACTGGAGCGCCTGATGAAAAAGCCGGGTGGTGTCGGTTTGTGGGGCGCCCATTGCGACACCCGCGAAAACTATTACGTCAGTACCGAAAATCTCACCCACAATCAAGCCGGCCGGCCGGTTTACACCACCACAGGCCCGATGGGTGGCAAAGCCGAGAATCTCTCTGACGACCCGCAGAACGTCTGCTGGGACTGGTCAGGCGTGGTCAAGCCGACGATCAAGGAAGCGGGGCGCTGGTATTTTCAAAAAACCGTTAATTTGTGCGATAACGATTGTATCTATACCAATGGTCTCAACGATGCTTTCTGGTTGTATTTCGTGCCGGTCGATGGCGCCGGTTATGGCAAAATACCCAACAACTCATGGTGGCAGTCGCGTGACCCCGACCCGAGCGGGCGCCCGGGCAATTTGTTCTACTGGGATCGCGTTTATCGCAAATACACCTATTACAACCTCAATTACTGGAACAAGCCTCTTGGCATCTGGTCGGCCGGCAGCCCGGTTTATAGCCAGGATGCAGGGGTTGCCGACAGCATTTTTGACGAAATTGTTAAACGCTCACGCATCTCGGCCTGTTTGAATTGTGTGTGCGTCAATGGCAGCGGCGACCAAGACTTTTCGGCGAAACCAAAGTTTATCTCGCTGGCGATGTCGCCGTTTGGCAGAATGTATCTATACTCGCGCACCCAGACGAGCAGTTCTGACGGTGAAATCAGAATGAACGGCACAGCTGTTCCACCTGCATCAGCCAATATCAGGGGTAACGTAAACGAAGTGACGACCGAGTGGGTAGGGATTTCAGCGCTCGGCAAAAGTGAGGACTTCATCTATCTGCTGGGCACAGCTCTCATAAAGGAATGGCTGCTGAAGTTTAACATCAAGCCAGCGACCTTGAACATAAAATCTGTTGCAGTATCTGACCAATGGTGGCTTGAGGGCGGTATCGTCTATGCTTATGATGCCGACGAAGGTGCCGCCTACCAGTTTATACGCAATGACAAGGGTGGCAGCAATACCTGCAAAAGCACTCCGCAGAAGATCAACATTGGCAAGGGTGTCGATGCCATCAAGGCTGACGGCAATGGCGACCTCTATTTTGCCAAAACCACCATGGATCCAGTTTCGACCAGCAAGCTCGACTGGGAACACTTCTACGACTTTTATTTTTATCAGACCTATGGGGGGCGTGCCTATGGGTATGTGCTCTACAGGCAGGCTGTTTATAAAACTGTTTTCTGTCAGAAACTCGGCGATACTGCCAGCACCCAGATCGGTCACGTGCAAATCGGCAACAACCTTTTCCGGCGTGCTTTTAACGTGCCGGCTTCTGAATCCGCGAGCACTGTCAAGGGCAATATCCAGTCTAAGGCAGGTAACCCATGGTGGGTCTGGCAAGGCGGTTATCAGCAGACTGCTGTTGTCTCTGACCCT
Organism: Candidatus Rifleibacterium sp.; assembly: GCA_035352635.1. Lineage (GTDB taxonomy): Bacteria > Muiribacteriota > Ozemobacteria > Ozemobacterales > Ozemobacteraceae > Rifleibacterium. The sequence goes on along the minus strand of DAOPYA010000058.1, from coordinate 1,389 downwards.
TCTCTGGTGCAGCTTGGTGTTATTAACGTTGCCCGCCCGCCGGTTATGGTCAAGCCAAACGGTGAGCTTGGTGTTGTTGACATCGTCGGCGTCGAAGACAGCCAGCCCGGCTTCAAATTTCTCTCTGATGAAGTGAATCAGGGCATGTACACCTTCAGGGTCGAAAACCAGCCCTACTGGGAAGGCCGCAACAATATTGCCACCCCGGGCAAAACCCGCTGGGAGGGCGATAAGAACAACAATGGCCGTGAGGGTGGCTTCGTTTCTTCGTTGATGAACACCTCAGAAATGAATGATTCGTCGCCCGAGGTTCTCTACACCTGGCGCATCTACAAAATTCAGGATGCCTTCGGAAACCCGCCTGCGGAAGGGCCGCAGCTTGTCAAAGAGTTTGTTGATTCGATCGGTTCGGGCCTGATGTACTACTTCAGGTCAGGTGTTTATCAGATCATGTGCTCGGCGAAGTTCAAGTATTACGATTACGATACTCTGCCGTTCGGCTCGACGGTTGAAGATATCAACAACTGTATCAGACCTTCGCTGGGTATGCAGCAGGCGAAGAACGTGCCCATCGACCCCGGAATCAACGCTACGCTGTTCCCTGGTCTTAAATTGCCGATCCCGGCCGACACTGCCGTGACGCTTCTCAAGGTTAACCGCCAGTTGCCGCCGCCTACTGGCAAAAAGGTTGATATTCAGGTCAAGGAAGCCGGCGTCTGGAAAGACCCGAAAGTCCTTGGAACCAGCAAATACCACGTTGTCAAAGAAGATCTAGAGTATGAATGGCGCCTGAAGGGCGACCCGAAAGACCCGGCCAGCAAATATCTGCAAGATCTTTACAATCTGCCTAATATTACCAACAGCAATATGGTGCCTAACACCCTTGGCTGGGCAAAGAACATGGCCGTTCAGTATGAATGGACTCTCAATCTGACCTTGCCCGATGGCACTGTCTACCCGGCTCAAGAGCTTTCAAAGGCGAGCTGGTTGCCCACCGACGCTCCGATCAAGCTGAAACAGGAATTCCCGACTGACCCCGTGATGGGCAGGCTTGTCTGCAAAGCTTATCGCGAATGGGAATACATGGAAAACCAGTATGAAGATGATGGTAGCTATAAAGGCCAGAAAAGAATCTCTGACACCATTGAATACTCTGGTGAAGTAGAAGTTCTCGTCATCGACCAGACCGCGCCGAAGATCATCGCGGTCAACGGCAAGAAGCTGACCGGCGTGCCGATCAGCCCCATTTATCTTGGGGAAACGGGCGGGCTGGTTACCCAGAGCCTTTCGCATGGCGGTTATACAAATCCGGCCAGTTTCTCGATTCTGGTAGAAGATAATAATATCTACGCCAACATGGCGGCAGTGGCCCCGGTAGCGGCGGCCGAC
>DAOPYA010000057.1:0-27505 GCA_035352635.1 Candidatus Rifleibacterium sp. | reverse complement strand
AATACTGCTGTGCCGGCTCCGTCTGTGATGTTATATGAGCCTTTGGATGCAAATGTTCCGCCTGCATCAGCAAATGTTACACCTGCTATTTTTACTATCATTGACTCATATTTCTCATGATCTGAGTTCAGCTGAGCTGTTGTAAGTGTAACGGGGTTTATTGAGTTACCTGAAGATGTAGGAGCTCCCGGATCTGCTACAGGCACAATCTCAAGCATGCCGCTATATGGAGAAAGCTTGCCTGTAAGACCTGTTATACCGTCATACTGTGCATATACTGTGGTGAGTTTTGTGTTGCTGTCGTAGATGTTGATACCGGCATCTGCATCCTGTGCATAAAGACTTTTTGAAGTTGCAACACAGTTTACAAAAATTTCCGCGCTGATGTTTACGATGTCGTTTGCAACGAATCTTGTTTTCAGGTCGGTGAGGCTGGTGGCAACACCGTAAACGGTGAAGGCGCCGCTGGTTGAGTTATAATTGGCATCATCGGCATCTGAAACGCGTACCATATAGCCTGTGCCGTAATCGGCATTGGCAGGTATGGTGAAGTCAAGATGTCCGTCAGCTGCGGGTACGCCTGTTCCCATAGGAATCCAGCCGTAAACGTCATTATTGGGAGCCCATGCTTCAACATTTACGGTTGTTACATTGGCCGAGGTCCAGGTAATAGTTACATTCTGGCCTGCATAATAAGTCTCGCCTCCAACTGGAGCGGTTATTGTAACCGACGGAGTTGCAGCTGCAATGGTGGTAAATGTTGATGATGTTACGACGCCGGTATTACCAAATGCATCCTCAACTTCGCCGCATTCTATATAATAAGCCTGTGCGTTTTCAAGGGCAGAAGTGGGAGTAATTGTTATAACTTTTTTGGCAGCATCAGTAAAGTCATGCTCGATTTTGTCAATTTTACCGAATTCACGAAGCAGAGTCTTTTCCATGAAGACGAAGATGCCGGGGGTGCCAAGGGCAAAATCAAGGCCGAAAGCTTTCTGGCAGGCAAAACAATTATTTTTCATCGACTGCTGCACCGCCTTGGCAAAATACACCCCGAACAAATGGGCTCAGAGCCAAAACAGTATTACTGGAACCTGATCGGCGATTTCGATAAACGCGCTTTCAACCTGCTCATGGGCATTTCATGGGAATTCTTCACTCTCCAGGAAACCTTCGTTAAGAAATACATTACCAGCATGAATCAGAACGCTGATGGCATAAAATTTCAGGCGATTATCGAAACGAACGGCATGACTTACCCTGAAGAAAACAAGGTTTCGAGCGATTTGTTCAGCCTGTTCCGTCAGACATTCAATCTTCAGAGTCTGCGGGTAGATGAGGTAATTATCGATGGTGTGCCTTACGCAGCTTTTGGCACGGTGGGCAAACAACTTGACCGGGTTGCAACCATCGGCCTTTTTCCGCTCGAATCAATAAACCTTAAAATCAGCAGTATTCAGTTCCGCCTCGTGATTTTTGCCCTGCTCAGCCTCGGAATCACTGCTGGCGTCGGTCGAATGCTCTCGGCACAGTTCATGCGACCGGTCAAAGAAATCGAGCATGGAGTTCAGGCAATTGGTCGCCAGGATTTCCGCTACCGACTGCCAGTTCGCACCGCTGATGAATTTGGGCGACTGAGCCAGGTATTCAACCGCGCCCTCGAAAGCCTTGAAGACCTCGAAGTAGCAAAAATCGTTCAGGAAAACCTGTTTCCACAAGAAAGCCTCAGTCAGAACAATTTGCAGGTCTTCGGGCGCAGCGTTGCCATGACGCGCCTGGGCGGCGATTATTATGATTTTTTTGCGCTTGACGATCAGCGGGTCGGCGTTCTGATGGGCGATGTTGCCGGGCATGGTGTGCCAGCGGCATTGCTCATGGCCATGGCCAAGGCTTCGGTTTTATTGAGCGGCGATGAAAAGTATCGGCCGGCCCTGCTGCTTGGGTCGCTTCACAAGGTCATTCATCGGGTCAAGAGCAGCAAAATCAAGCGCATGATGACCTGCCAGTATTTTTCTATTGACTCTACCAGCGGTGAATATCTGGTGGCCAATGCCGGGCACTGTTATCCGGCGATAATTAAAAGCGGCGGCAGCGCTGTTGAGCTTCTCAAGCTTGTCGGCACCCCCCTTGGAATCACCAGAAACCCGAAATACGAAGATGTCAGCGGTCAACTGGCTGCCGGCGACATGGTGCTGCTCTACACTGACGGCATCATTGAATCGCAAAATTCCGAAGGCGTTGAGATGGGTTACACGCGCTTTTCCCAGTTATTGCAGGATATTTACGACCCCGACCCCGAAACGCTCTATCACCGTATTTTCGCCAGCTACAAACAATGGGCGATCAGCTCTGACGACGATATCACAATGGTTCTGATTAAATTTTCCCCGCCAGGTGGTGTCGCATGACCAAAAAATTAAGCAGCTGGCTCGCCTTTGTTTTGTGTTTTGTCGGTATTCCCGGCCTGCTTCTTTATTTTGGCACGGCGCATTTTGAGCATCAGAAAGGGCAGCAACGCCTTGAGGCCCAGCGCCTTGAGCTGAGCAGGTTTTATCAGAACATGCGCAAATTCGCCGACCCGCAGTATTTCTGGTGCACCACCCTCATGGAAACCCTCGCTCCCGACACAATAGCCGCCTCTGATGCCGCAAGAATCATCATAGCCCGCACCGAGGCATTGCGCAAAAATCTTAAATTCAATTATGTTCTCTACGCGCCCGACGCAGGCATCACCCACCATTCAATGCCACTTGACCCGCCCGAAGACTGGCATCTCGCCATGAAGTTCGCCTGGAAAGTTATTAGACCAGGGTTTGAAGCTGTAACTGAAGCTGAACAACTGGCCGGCGGCCGAATCTTTGGCCCACAGCTTTACTGGGAGCATTTCGAGAACAGTATTCAGGTCGAAAACCTTAGCCTGGTTCTTGCTGACAGTCGCCTGAAGCGACCCTTTTTCTGGGTAAGAAAAATTCATGGAAATCTGATAGTGGTATTGATCGAGCACCGCGATCTTGATGGTAACGAGGGAATCTGGAACCTGTTCGGTGACTTCAGCCAGCGTTCCGGAAACCTGTGGAGGTTTTCGCTCCTGAATGCTGACGGTGCTTTCAGGCACTCAGCGGCAGCAGGGCAACTGGCGCCACAGATTGAAGAAGCCGCGGTCAGATATAGCAAAGAAAAAACGCAACAGATCGTTACTCGAGACCTGCTTGTTTTTCCATTCTTTCTGCGGCCGGGCATTACTGCCTTCGGTTATCTCGAACGAGCTGCGATTACCGAGCGCCTGCCAGCCGGCATCGTTTTTGCGGGCAGTCTTGCCTTTGCACTGGCTGCTTTCTGGCTGGCGAGATATTCATGGCTGCTGATCTTCAGGGAAAGACCCGACGATGTTTCGCTGCGCTGGAAACTGCGTTTTCTTTTCTTTTTCGCCAACGGTCTGCCGCTGCTGGTTCTGTTTTTTATCGGCAACGATTACCTGACCCAGAAGCGCAGCAACCTCATTCTGGAAACGCAAGGCAAAGCTATCAGCTTCATTCAGGATTTCGATGAAAAAATTGAGATTGAATACGCCCGCCGCCTTGCCATTAAAGAAAGAGCTCAGAAGATCATGATGGAGAAACTCGACGCTGACATAGAAAACTATGAGGCGATGCAGGATTTTATTGATGCCATCGGTTCACAGACCTGGCGGGTAGTCATGGTTGCCAGTCGTAGCAGCACCATCGTCACCGAGAAAGGCTTATATGACGAAAAGCGCGGCATTTTTCCGAAACTTGAAGATACCAAGATCGAGCGTAGTCGCAATCAGAATGAGTTCACCCTGCGGGTTGGCCAGTTTTTTCTCGACAAGATAAATGGCGTCCCGGTTTCAGAAAAAGTCGAGACCGAGCTCGAAATGTTTATTGAATCAACAACCCAGAAGCCGCTTGCCAACTTTCTTTTCGACCTGCTTTACAAGCGCGGCTCTTTTATTCAATGGGGTTTCGGGCAGAACGTCAACCCGGCAATCTTTGACACCTTCTCACTCAAGAACAGCAACCAGCAGGATGTTTTTTTCCTGTCAACGCTCAAAGTGCTCGATTTTCAGCATAATTTTCTCAAATCGGCAGTGCCTCAGGCAAACCGCAACAATCTCGGCCTGAAAGTGGTAGCCATGCTCGACGATTTTTTCACCGTTCCGGTCGAAGCCTACAATAACGCGGCTCTGCGCGACTACGCCACGACGCTCACCTCTTACCCAGGCAAAGAGATCAAAATTCTAGACTACAATGAAAAGCCGCATCTGGCTATGGGTATCGCCGGTCGCCATCTCAAGGAATACAAGCTGATGGGGCTTTTTCCGCTCGAAGACATCGATTCGTTGATTACGACGCAACGCCGGCAACTGCTGATTTTCGCTATACTCAGCCTGCTGATGACCTGGGGTCTCTCGCAGGTTCTGGCCCAAAGTTTCATCTCGCCCCTGAAGCAGATTACCGAAGGTGCCATTGCCATTGAAAACAAGCATTTCAGCCACCGGCTGCCTGATCTCGGCCGCGATGAATTCGGTGCCATGGGCCGGGTATTCAACGCGGTAATGGTTGACCTTGAAGAGCTCTCGGTCGCCAGCGCTATTCAAGAACAGTTGCTGCCACAGCAGCAGATCGAAACAGGTTGTTTCAGCCTTTTTGGCCGCAGCGTTTCAATGGGCGAACTGGGCGGCGATTATTACGATCATATCGGGCTTGCCGACGGCAAATTCAGCGTTCTGCTCGGCGATGTTGCCGGGCATGGTGTCGGAGCCGCGCTGATCATGGCGATGGCCAAGGCGGGTATAATTCAATCAGACCACCTGCTCGATCAGCCACTTCAACTGCTGAACCGCCTGCACGGCCTTATCTACGCATCAAAAACCAAAAAACAGAAAAAGATCATGACCTTTCAGTATCTCTATCTTGATGGCCAGACCGGGCGCGGCAGATACTCCAACGCCGGCGCCTGTTCCCCGATGATTATTCGCAAAAGCACCGGGCAGGTCGAAGAACTGACCCTGACCGGGGCCGCGCTCGGAGCCTTTAAGAAGCCGAATTATTCAGAAATTGAACTGGTTTTTAACCCTGGCGATGCCATAGTCTTCTACACCGACGGCATTGTCGAAGCCCGCAGCCCTGGCGGCGAAGAACTCGGCTATGATCGCTTGCGCGAGTTGCTGTTCACTTCATGGAACGCTGACGCGTCAACCTTTTATCAAAATATTTTCTCGGCCTATCTGAAGCATCTTGGCACCGCAGACGCCCAGGACGACCTGACCATGGTAGTTCTCGTTTTCAACCCGCAAAAGGCAGACCAGCAAACGTCGACTGGCGACGCAGACCACCCACCAGGCGAGGCACCCGAGAATGTCTGAAAGTGAAACAACTGCGACAACCGACAGCCGGCGTCTGACTGGCGAGTTGTTGCAACGTTCATTATCAGTTCTGGTTCTGCTCTTCTGTTTCATTCTGTTTCCGGTCTTCATTATTCACTCGGCTCTGAACAATCTTTTTCAGGTCAGGCTCGGCAACCTTCGCCAGCAGCAGCTTGATCGTATGCATAACCGCCTCGAATACCTCGAAAAATACAGCAGTAACAGCCGCTATTTGCACTTTCTGCTTCTGAAAATTGCCGATCAGGCCAATGCCCACCCTGACCCCGCCAGCCATCTGCACGACAACCTTGCCAATCTGCGCCGGCAATATCCTGGCCAGATTGAATTTGTCGTCTGGGACAAAAACGGCCGGATCATCAGGGAACTCACCGACCAGAAAGGCTACAGCTACATACTTACCAAGCTTTATGAGGTTCTCAAAGAGGTCGCCGCCACTGTCAGCGCTGACTCTCAGGCAAATATAAATGAGTTACCCGTTCTGAAGCGCAACCTGAATCTGGTTCGCCAGTTTCTCGGAAGAATTTTTATTCCTGAATACCTCAAAAAACCTTACCTGCAGGGCAACGACGCCGGGCCGCTGCTTACCGAATTCGGTGGCAAGTATTCTTCAGTCTGGTATCGCATCGGCAGTCAGATCAGTTTTCTCTGCCTGCTCGGCGATGACCTGATCAAAGGAAGCTCAGGTCTCAGCAAAATATCAAAGGCTCTCAACAATCTGGATGACGGTATTATTTCAGGGTTTACTATCAGCCCTGATTTCACAACCCCGGTCAGCGAGATCGCCGACGCGAACCTGCCAATTCTGAGCCGTGCCCTTGCCCAATTCGAAAACAGTTCAGAACCGGTGTTCGAGAACGATCTTGCCATTGTCTGTATGAGCATGCCAAGGCCTGGGTTCCGCACTTTTTGCCTGCATCTGAAAAACCCCGCCAGCTGGTCAGTCGAACTGAACCGCGATCTTGTATTTTTCAGGTTGACCATAATGCTTTTGGGGTTCTACCTGCTTCTCTTTGTCTATTTCAGGTTCAAACAGCAATTTTTTTCGATCAGCTGGAAACTCACCGGCCTGTTTCTCTTCGCCAACCTGGCGCCGCTTGCCATTCTGGGTTTTATCACCAATGACTACCTCGCGAACCGTAAACTGTCGCTGCGCAACGACATCGCCGGCAATCTCGGCAAGCTGATGCGCGACTTCGACCTTCGCTACGCCTCACTGAAATATGATTTTGCTTCTGAACTCAACAAAGAGATTGCCCGCATCGAAAACAACCGGGCGATCAGCACTTTCACCCCGGGCGAAATCGCCGACCTGAGAACGAGCATGCGCAAGTTTCAACCCTCAGACATCTATCTGGTAGCGAGCGACGGCCTGGTTTTTTCCCAGGCCGGCAGCAACGAGAAAGAAGCATCGGGGTTCAACTTCATTGAGCCAATGGGTCAGGCGATTCTGAAGTTCTGCAACGGCACCATCATTTCGCGAACCCGCGAAGACATGTTCAGTTCGATACTCTCGCCCGAAGACTCTGATTTTGTGCGCAAGATATACCGTGACCGCTGCCAGATTATTCCGATGAATCTGGCCAACATCAGAAAACTCAGCTACTGGTATCTTTTTGGCGACCATCGCAACTACCAGACCAGTCATTTTCTTATTCTTTTCTGGGATGAATCACTCTTTCACGAGCTTTACATCAACCGTTTTTATGACATGTTGCGGGCAAACTCTTTTGCTGCACCGGTTTACGCCCGCAAGATCGATGGGCGAAAGAGCTGGTCGCCCGGTTCGGTGTTTCCTGAAGAACTGACAACGCAGATGGCCCGCACCACGGGTTTTCGCGAGAACCTGATCGGCAATATTCTCGTCAAAGGCAAGTCGCATCTGTTTGTCGGCTTGAAGGGCAAGAATCTTCACACAACTCTGCTGGCGGCCCTCTACCCCGACAGTCGCCTTGACGCCGAAATCGATACCCTGCGCTATCAAATTCTGACCGGTGCTGTGCTCAGTCTGCTGTTAACACTGATCATCGGCCAGGTTCTCTCAAGACAATTTCTCACCCCGATCGGCAATCTCGCTCAAGCCACGCTGGCCATAGGCGCCCAGAACTTTGCGCATCGCATTCCGATCATCGATGAAGACGAGTTCGGGCACCTGAACCAGGTATTCAACAGGGTTATCGAAGGTCTTGGCGAACTCGAAGTCGCCAAGATCGTTCAGGAAAGCCTGTTTCCCGGCAACCATTTCCAGGCTGGGCGCTTTTCGATTTATGGGCGCAGCGTGGTGATGACAACTCTGGGGGGCGATTACTACGACTGTCTGCCCATCAACAATGAACTCTGGGGCCTGGTAATTGGCGACGTCGCCGGGCACGGCGTTCCGGCCGGCCTGATGATGGCAATGGCAAAAGCCAGTGTACTGATGGCACCCGAACACGAAAAAATTGACGCGGCACTGCTCACCACACGCCTGCACCGCATGTTCTTCGCGATCAAGAATGATCGACTCAAACGCATGATGACGTTTCAGTATTTTGTGCTGCGCCCGGCCAACGGCTTGTTTTCTTTTGCCAACGCCGGTCACTGCTTTCCGGTAATCATTAAACCCGCAGAACACAGCGCCGAATTAATTGAGCATATCGCTACCCCGCTAGGTATAGGCCCAAGAGCGCGTTACAAAAACCTCGAATTCAGCGTCGCCCCGGGTGAATCGTTGCTGCTTTATACTGATGGCATCGCAGAAGCGAAGAACAGCAGCGGCGAAGAGTTTGGCTATGAGCGCCTTAAGCAGTTAGCCCTCGAAGCCTGGGATGCAAACCCTGAGGTCTACTACCGCAAAATCCTCGCAGCTTATGACGCCTGGTCAGCCAGGCCCGACGACGATCTGACAATTATCGTGGTGAATCATGACGTCTGAAAACCCTAACCGCCAATCTTACGGAAACCGCCTGCTGAGGTGGTTGCTGCTTGTCGCCTGCCTGGTCGGTATTCCGGCAACCCTCGTTTTCACTGCAGCCACCAGATACTACCAGGTGGCTGAAGAAGAATTGGCTTTTAACCTTCGCATGCAGATGCAGCAGGTCAGCAACGATGCAATCCGCCACACCAGCCAGGAAGAATTCTGGTGCCGCCATTTTCATGAGAAATTCGTTGAGTTTCGTGATGCCAATGCCTCACCTGCAGTTATTATCAGCTGGTTACAAGAGCAACGCCGGCAATTCACCGGTGAGTTTGATTTTATTTTCTGGGATAAAACCGGCAGTCAGCTGGCCAAAAGCTTCAGCGGTCAATACAGTGACGAAGACTGGCATGAGGTCTTCGGCGTTTTGAGCAATTTTGGGGCTTTCCTGACCCAGATTTCATACCGTAATGTCATCAAAGGCCGAATGGCAACCGCACGCAAGGTTCTAGGGCCGCAAACGATCTCTGCGATGTTCAACGGCATTCTCGACCCCCGAAACTACAGTCTTGCCTGGCTCGACAGCGCCAAGGTCAAGCCACCGGTTGCCTCGTATTTTCTCGAATGCGGTGCGACGCTGATACTGTTTAACCATAACCGTTTCAACGAATATTCGGGTATGAAAAGAGCCATAGGGGAACTGGCAAAACAGAACGAGCTGCTGATCGGAATCATCGACAATGCAAAAGAAGCCCCGACAACCTGGCAAACTGATGGCAGAGCGACAGCGCCCGAATTTCTTCAGGCGTTTTCTCAATGTGAACTTCAGTCGCTCAATTTTGTTGAACTGCCCGGGCATTACCTGGCATATCAGTATCTCAGCCCGCCGCTGCGCCTGTTCAGCGTTGTTCCAAAGCATCTGGTATCTTCACAAATCATGCTGCGGGCCGCCCTGCTCACCGCCGGCTATCTGCTGCTGATGATGCCCTTTCTCAATTACACCCGAAAAACCATGATCGACCAGCAGCCCGGGAAGGTGTCTATCAGAAGAAAACTGGCTTTCCTTTTTCTGTTTGCCAGCGGTTTTCCGTTGCTGGCAATGGCTATCATTTCGCAGGAACATTACTCACACCAACGTCACACCCTGATGGCCGAGGCACACCATAACTCGGTCGAAATGCTTCTCAGCTTTGACCGTCGTTATTCATCATCTCTTAAAGATATCGGGCTGGCCCTGGATCGCTTTTTTATAGACTGGAGCAGGAAAGCTGCTAACAAAACCCTCGACTACAACATGATTAACACGATTGCCAGTCAACTTGCCCCCATGGAAATTCAAAATTTTTTCATGGTGGCCAGCAACACCAGGGTAATTGGTGGCATAAACGGTTGCGTTCATTATTCAGGTTCTCTTGAAGACATCAAAATCAATCTGGCCTCTTCGACCTTGTATCGTAAAATGTCAACTTACGTGCATGCCGACTTCCAGACAGCGAACCTGGTAGGAAAAAAGGTCATGAGTGACCTCAACCGTGTCGAAATGTCGGGTCAGTCACTCGACAAGCTCGAAATCGTTGCAGAATCACTGTTACAGAAATCTTTTATCGAAATTACCCACTCGATCATTGAGAGCATCGGGCACATTGATCAGTGGGGTTTCGGCTATCTTAAAGATCTTACCTATTTCAAATTTTTGTCAGTTGTTGAACCCGGGCTGAGCGATTATCTGGCGATGGTCTTCTGGCAACCGCAGACTATGCAGAATGCCTTTTTAAGAACCGCGTTGCCCCAGGCCAACCGTAACTCTGCGGGCTTCAGGCTTTATGCTTTTAACAGGCTCTCAAACAGCTTTACTACAAATGTGAATGACCCCAATAACATACTGAAAGATTTCGCCAGGCGTGCCGGGCAGAAACCCAGCGAAGAAATTGAAATAATCAAGATCCTGGGTGAAGAATATCTGGCGGTTGGTTTCAGCGGGCGTCACCTTGAATTTTTTCAGATGATCGGTTTATACCCGATGCATAACATTGACCTCATCATCAGCGGGCAAAAATCAGATATGCTGCTCTACGGCCTGTTCAGTATCCTGCTGGCCGCCGGCCTGGCGCAATTGCTGTCGAGCAGTTTCGTGGCGCCACTTTCGGTATTACGCGAAGGTGCGCTCGCCATCGAGAATCGTAATTTCAGCCATCGCATCAAAGATGCCGGCAATGATGAATTTGGCGAAGTGGCTGGCATCTTCAACCACATCATGGTCGGTTTTGAAGAGCTTGAGGTTGCAAAAATTGTTCAGGAAAGCCTGTTTCCCAAACCAGAATTTGAGCTGAACCGTTTTAAAGTCTATGGGCGAAGCATCTCGATGGGCGAACTCGGTGGCGATTACCTTGACTTCTTCAAAATTGATGACACCGGTTTTGCAGTATTAATGGGCGACGTAGCCGGTCACGGAGTCGGTGCGGCTTTGATCATGGCCATGGCCAAAGCAGGCATTCTCAGCAGCGGCGACCAGCTCACTTCACCTCAGGCGGTTCTCAGCGGGCTACATCGCATGGTTCTCGCCTCAAAAAGCAGCCGGCAGAAAAAAGTCATGACCTTTCAATACCTTTTCATGAACAGTACAACAGGCGCGGGCCTCTATGGCAATGCCGGGGCCTGCTCACCGTTCATCTATCGCCACCAGAGGCAAACCATTGAAGAACTGAAGCAGAATGGCGCAGCCTTGGGCGCTTTCAAGAAGGCGGTCTACCATGAAATGCCGGTTCAACTAGATTCAGGAGATGCGATAATCTTCTACACCGACGGCATTGTCGAGTCACGCAACCGCAACGGCGAAGAAACCGGCTATGAAGGGCTGCAGGTCTGGCTGAAAGAATCATATAACCCAGACCCGGCGCTCTATTATCAGAACATTTTCGCCCGTTACACTGCCCACATTGCCGGCCAGGAAGCTCAAGACGACCTGACATTAATCATCATGATCTGTTCGTAATTTTTTCGCTTGACGTTCGCCTTTTATTCGCTTATATTAAAGGTATGAAAAGTTCGAACGGAGGCGAGTCATGACTCCCGATCCCTTAACGCCAAAGCAACGCACTGTCCTTGATTTCATTCGCCATTTTTTCGCTGAATGGGGTTACGCCCCCACGATCGCCGAGATCTGTGACGGCCTGGGTCTTGCTTCTACGGCTACTGTGCACAAGCACCTCAAAACCCTGGTCGAAAAGGGGCATCTCGACTCATTGCCCGGGCGTTCACGCGGTCTATCGGTCAAACCTGGCGTTGTCGTTCAGGCACGCAGTGTTGAAGTTCCGTTGCTCGGCCGTGTCACTGCCGGGCAACCAATTCAGATCAACGAAGTCCCCGAGACTATCAGTCTGCCCGAGGCAATGATTGGGCGTGGCGAGACTTTTGTTCTTGAAGTACGTGGTGATTCAATGATCGACGAAGCCATAAAAGACGGCGATCTTGTCATAGTCGAAAAGCGCAGCAGTGCCAACAATGGCGACATGGTAATCGCCTGCATCGAAAACGAAGAAGTCACATTGAAGCGCATCTACCGCGAAGGCGACCGGGTGCGCTTGCAGCCATCGAACCCGGTGATGCCGCCAATTATTATTGAGAACCGTGATGTAACGATCAAGGGTATCGTCATAGGGGTAATGCGCAAGTATCGTCGTTATTGATAACCATGCAAAAACGTATAGCCTGTCTTGATCTCGATGCCTTTTTTGTCGAGGCGGCATTAAAGCTCCGCCCTGATCTTCGCGGTCGAGCGATGGCGGTGGGGGGCACCGGCAACCGTGGGGTTATCTGCTCGGCCTCGTATGAGGCTCGTCGATTTGGGGTTTGCTCGGCAATGCCCCTCTGGTTGGCACGCAGCAAGTGTGCTGAGCTGGTTCTGCTGCCGGTTCCCGATAATATTTCTGAGTTATCGCAGGCGGTTCGTCGCCGGCTCGAAGAATTCTGCCCGGTGGTTGAGCAGGCTTCAGTCGATGAATTTTATCTTGATTTTACGGGCTGTGATCGTATTTATCCGACCAATCTTGCCATTGCCGACCGAATCATGCATGCAGTACGCAGTGTGCCGGGTTTGCCCGCCACCATTGGCATTGGCACAAACAAGCTTGTTTGCAAGATTGCATCTAATCTTGGCAAACCGGCTGGCATTCTCGAGATATTGCCTGGTTCAGAGTGCGCTTTCCTTTCGCATCTGCCCGTCGGTGAAATCCCAGGTATTGGCAGTCAGATGCAACGGGTTCTGAATTCTATGGGGGTTTATTACGTTTCTGATATTCTGACCATGCCGGTTGAAGCTTGGCGGGCAGCCTTTGGGCGCACCGGCGACTATATTTTCAATGCCGCACGCGGTATTTGCGAGTCTGAGGTAACCCCGCCCGAAAACAAACCTCAGCGCAAGGGTATTTCACGCGACATCACTCTGAGCGAAGACACCTCGTCGCGCTTGCAACTGGCCGATCAGCTGTCTTATCTGGTCGAGAGTGCCGTGTATCGCCTGCAAAATGAGCGGTTGACCTGTGGCAACCTGACGTTAAAACTTCGCTATGCTGATTTTGTCACGCGAACGGCATCAAAAATGCTGCCCCGAACCAATGACGACCGCGATATCTATAAGGTTGCCGTTGCCCTTTTGCAGCAGCTTTTTCAACGGCGGGTAGCAGTGCGTCTTATTGGTGTGCACCTCGGTTCTCTGCAACCAGGCGGCGTCACCCCAGATCTTTTCGATATTCTGCAACCCGAGCATAAAAGGCAGTTGCCCGAAGTGCTCAAGATCATCCGGGCCAGATACGGCTTTGATGCCATATTGCGGTCCAGATCAGTTAGAATGCAAGGCAGGGCTGAACATTGATAAACACAATCAGACAGAACCTTAACCAGGTCGTTGTTGAAGCAGCTCAATTAAAACGGCAGCTGCTGATGTTGCAGATCGAAAACCTCGAAAACGAACTGCTTCCCTGCGAAGAATCGTTGGCCGGCTGTCTTGCCGCCCTCCACCAGGGCAAGCAAATCCCCAACCAGCGGTTGCTCCAAAAAGCTGCCGCAACGGCCGCGCAGCTTCGCCGCCTGCAACAAGAATTGCACCACACCGAGCACCTGCTTGCGGTTGCCGGTTGCTCGCACTAGCAACAAAAAATTACTAAACCTTTCGCGAATGGCTGCAAATTGCTTGAGAATCCGGTATACTTACCTGATTATAGTGCACATCAAGCAACTCCCAGGAAAACGCGATGAAAATAGTAATCACTGACAAGAGCGGGCAGATTCTTTATGAAGGTAGCCCGACCCTGCAAGGCAATGGTGTAATAATCGGCAGCGGCAACGAATGTGATATCCAGCTCAACAAGATGGGTATTTCACGTAACCAGGTGCAGTTGCGTTACAATTCTGACGGTCTGTTAACCCTGCAAGATCTGCAGAGCCCATTTGGCACCATGGTTAATGGCACCAAAGTTCAGCCGGGTTTTATCGCCATTATCAAGCCGGGGGCTTTTATAGAGCTCTCTGAAGACGTTTTTGTGCGATTACAGATCGAAGGCGGCGACACACCGATTGCCAATGCTGACGAAAAGCTTTTTCCATTCTTTCTCAACAGCAACGAAACCTTTGTGCGCAAATGTTTCAGCCAGGTGCGCAGCAAGATACCCCGCCAGCACTACAACGCCATCTCAGCCGCCGAAGGCGAAATGGTTACCCGCATCAAAGAACTGTCAGCGGTGCTAGAAGTAACCTATGCCCTCAATTCGATCGGCAGTTTTCCGCGCCTGCTCGAATTCACCCTCGAAATGGCCCTGGCGGTAACCGGTGGCGAAAGAGCCATGATCATGATGTATAACGAAGAGATGAGCCGGCTCGAAACCGTGGCGGTGCAGAATTTTGCCCCGGGCGAAATAAACGACGACCTGCAGGCGACCGCCGGGCTGGTCAGTCGTTGTTTTGAGAGCGGCGAAGCGATGATCGGGCCTTCGCATCGGTTCAAACAACCGGGGCGACGTGGCCGCAGCCCCGAAGAAGTCGGAATAGTCTCGGTAGCACTCGTGCCACTCAAAGAAATGGCGACCAATATAGGCGTTCTTTATATTGACACCAAGCACAGCGGCGACATTATGACCGCACGCACCGAGCAAATGCTCAAAATCTTTGCAGCGCAGGCAGCTGTGGCGATCTGTCGCACCCGCATGTTTCACTCGGCAACCACCGATTCAATTACCGGTATCGCCAACCAGAATCTTTTCATACAGCGGCTCGGCGAAGAATTCTGCCGCGCCCAGCGCCATCAAAAAGACATTTCCCTGATCCTCATGGATATCGATCATTTTTCTGCCCTCAACGAAAGTCATGGCGAAAACAACGGTAACCGCGTCTTAAAAGAAGTTGGCCGCATATTTCGTAGCGCAACCCGCATTCATGATGTGGTAGCCAGGTTCGGCGCCGATACCTTCGCGATGCTCCTTCCCGAAACCCCATTTGCCGGGGCAAACACTGTGGCAACAAAACTCAAAAAAAATCTCTCAGATACTAAGATTCGCGCCGGCAGTCGCTCAATTCAGATTACCGGCAGTTTCGGTATCGCCAGCAGCTCAAAAAGCACTACCAAACCAGCCGACCTGCTGAAAACCGCAGAGAAGGCATTGAAACTTGCCCGAAAACGCGGCGGCAACCAGATAGCCTGACCACAAACCCGAGGAACCAGATGATTAATCCCCTTGATGACCTGAATATTTCGCGAAACCAGAAGAGTCTTGACGAACTCGAAAAACTGGCCGGTTTTTCCCCGAATAAAGGTGGCAGCAATAAATTCACCGAACTGGCCGGCAAACTCGTCAAGCAGGCCGAAAAGCCAGGCGAACGCTCCACCGAAGCCGACGCCGACAAATATTGGCATATTCACAAATTATTTGTGAAGCAGTATGAAGTTTCTGGGCGTTCTTTTGCTCTGTTCATAGGCGATCTGCTTGATATAATCCTTGGCGGGCCTGTTCAGACGCGCCTGGTCAATGAAATGATCGAAGAAAAGATCAATCGAATGCGCAAGGCCAAAGAAGCGGCCGCCGAGCCATCAACCCAGAAGCACAAGGTACAAGCCAAGCGCAGTTCAAAATACGACGTCGAAATCGGTGGCGAAAAGCGAATTTTTTCGCGGCATTTTCTTAAACGCAAGGGCTTTCTGGCGGCCCTGTTTCTTGACAGCGATGAATACCAGTCTTTTAAAAAACTGGTTCGCCAGATTGAGACCGTCTGCCGTGAAAGCCTTAATCAGCCAGTACCAGACACTGAAGACAAGCGACTCACAGCCCTTAAAAAGATCATTGATGACCTGCGCTACGAAATTACCCAGGCCGAAGTAGTGCAAGCCTGGGCGCTCCTCGAAGCCGACAGTTTTAAACACCTTGAATGGGTCTTCAATGAAACCCGCAATCTCAACCTGGTGCGGCCGAATTTTTATGAAGATCTCGATAAGGCTTATCGCGATGGCAAAAAACTGATAAAACTGCTGCTCGAAGATATGCAGACCGCCTTCCCCCCATCCGAAGAAAAGCAGGATGCCTACACAGACTACCTGAACAATATTCTCGAGATTTATACCCATCACCATTTTGTCCTGAAATATTTCAACCAGACAAGGCCGAGCATCTCTTTAAAAGATTTTGAGATGAGCCGCGAAGAACTCCACGAAAAGATCCAGGATCTCCGCGAAGATAGCGATGAAATGCGGCGGCACCTCAACCAGATGAACGTTGAACGCGACCAGGCATTATCTGAAGCCCGCTCGCTGCGCAATCACAATGAAGAACTCAAGCTGAAGCTCGAACGTCTCGACCCGGCTGAAGTCAAAAAACAACTGCAGGCAGCCGAAGCCAAGGTCAGAGCCTCCCAGAAAGCACTCCAGGAAACAATCGACGAAGAAAAAGAACTGCTCGCAGACATGCGCAAGCTCGACGAAGAAAACCAGGAAATGACCAGACGCCTGCAGCAACTGCATGCCATACCCGACGAAACCGCCTATTCGGTTGAAGGCCTGTTGATTGGCAAAAGGGTTGCAATTTTCGGTGGGGTTGGCCGCGACCATTATCTGCCGATTTTAAAAGAGGCAGGTGTTACCAATGAGGACTACGAATGGTATGAAGGCTATCACACAATCAGCCAGGCCCGTACAGCCGAGATTGTCGGCCGCTGCGACCTGGTCGTGGTGGTGACCAGTTATGCTGGCCATCTGCTCCTTTATCAGGTAAGGCCCTGCATCGAAGATCATCAGCACTTCTTCAAGATTCATAACAGCGGTGCCGGGTCACTTCGCAAAGAAATTCTCAAAACTTTCAAAAAATAACTAAATCTGTACAGTTCAGGCAGCGTTATTGATTATGGAAAACATGAAACCCGAAGAGTTATGGCAGCAGGCGCTGACCGGTAGTCAGCCTGCGTGGCAGAAGCTCTACGAACTTTTCGGCAGTCGTGTTTACCAGTTCTTTCTCAAAAACACCCGCAACGCCGATCTGGCCGCCGACAAGGTTCAAGAAGTCTTCTTAAGGATCTTCAAAAATCGTGATTCCTTCAAGTATGGTTCGCTGAAAACCTGGATTTTCAGAATTGCCCGCAATCTGCTCATCGATGAATGGCGGCGAGCCGGGCAGCGCGAAGTGCCGAGCGACACCCTGCCCGACATCGTTGACGCAGGGGTGCAGGTTGAAGAAAGTGTGATTGACGCAATCGAGCATCGGCAGATGGCCGGGTTTATCGATGAATGCCTCGACAAACTCGAAGAAGGTGACCGACTGGCGATCTGCCTCGTTTACATTGCCGGGCTGAGTATTCCTGAATTCGCCGAAGTAATGGAACTCCCCCCCGGAACCGCGAAAACCAGGGTGCGGCATGCCAGATTAAAGCTCGACAGCCTGTTGAGCGAAAAATTACAAATTGATAAGTATGAGAAAAGCCTATGAACTGCAACGACTTCAAAGAGCTGATCAGCGAACTTGCCGACCTTAAAGAGGTCAGCAAAGATGCTGCGGCACACATGCATGGCTGCGACCGCTGCCAGAAGCAGTTCAAATACGAAGAAAGCTTGCGCGGCGGTTTCGCTGCGATTAATGAAACGCCGTTGCCCGCCGAGCTGACCCGCAAAATTCTCACGATTCCCGCCACCGCCGGCTACGAAACACAAAAAATGCCTGTCTGGCTCCAAAAATTCCAGGCGTTGCTCAATTCTTTCACCTTCAGACTCGCCGTTGCTTCAGGGGTAACCGGGTTTCTCTTTGCCGTTGTCCTGCTGCGCGGGCCGGCTTATGATCAGGTGGCACCCACCGCCCCGGGCAACCCCAATATTACCCTTAATTCGCCAGCCCGAACCTTAAAAAGCCCTATCGTTGCAGTTGCACCCGAATCTGCAAAAGACAAACCCGCCCTGGCAGCCGCCGGAAACGCAGCCATGCCAGCAGCAGAGCCGCAAGGGCATGTCCCGGTTCTTAAAGGTCTTCCTGAACAATTCGAGGCGCTGGTCAAAAATGTGCCAGCAGCACCAAAACCCAAAAACGAAGTTATCAACCGCATTCCTGGGGCCATCAGTTTTTCACTCGAAGGCGAAAAAGAAGCCAAACGGCAGTTCTCAGAAACTGACGACCGCCAGTTTGCCGAACCGCCCGCCGAAGTTTCAGAAGCATCGCCGGCTGACGCTTCTGCTGAATACGCTGCCGACGTTATGGTGGCAGCTGCCCCCGTCGAGCACGAAGAACTTTCTGCCAAAAAATTATCAGAATTAGAGCCTGATACAAAAGCTGACAGCCTTGTAACAAAGCTTAGAGCAGCGGTGCAACCCGCCGCTGACCAGCCAGGGTTGCAAGCGGCCGACCCGCGGGGCACCCAGATTCTGGCTTTTCTCGAAAAAAATGGCATCGATAACCTTGAAGGCTTTATTGACCTTGAGCGACTGGCAATGCAGGGTTTTCTGACCAATCGCCAGTTTCTTGAATGGCGGCCACCCGCTGGCCAGAACTGGTTTTTAACCAGATCAGAGGGCCAAGCCAGCCTGACGCTCCGCCGTAACCCCTGAATTAAACCTCCGCCGCCTTATTGCGGCGGTTTTTTATTTTATTGATAACTGCGTAATTAATGCCCCCACTAATAAATCATATACAGGCCCGGAGAGAAGACGGGATTGCTTTTTCGGAAGCTTGTGACGAACGAAGTGAGGAATCGCTGTAGAAAAAGCAACCCGGCTGATAGGCCGGGCCGTCGAACAGACTCTATCTTGTTTTTGCAGGGTTCAATAGAACGACCCATTTTTTTGCAAAAATCTTTTCCCTTTTTTGTTTTTAAATTGATTTACCTGTGTAAGGGCAAAATTTCCTGGAGGTAAATCATGTTGAACCGTCTTAACCTTGGAATAGTGCTTTTTCTGGGCTTGTTGATCCTGCTCGGTGCCATAAAACAAAACCCTGAGAGCGAATTCACCACCGCTGACAAGGCGAATTTAAGGGCAACACTTCTGCAAGAGCTTGTTGAGTTAGATCTGGCACGCCTGCATCAGCGTGATTACGACTATCTCGACAGCCTTGACGCCGGCTATGACGAAGACAATCAGCAGTATTACCTCGATCATACTGACGCAGGTTCGATTTCTTATGCCGATAGCTATCTTCTCATCATCAATTACCAGGCAACAGGCAGCACAGAGATCAGAATCTTTTCACCCGACCGCAACGCAGCAGAATGGCTATGTTGCCGCCTGAGAAAACGCGGCAACCGTCTTTACACCCGGGTTGTTTTTCAACCGGGCGGTGCGTGCGGCAATCTGCTGGCAATTGAACCCATGCCGACCGGTCGCATGCCCGAACTGGCAATGCTCGAACCCGACTGACCTGAAAATGTCTTGCAGTTGTATTATCACACGGTTCGGTGTATGCTTGCAGACGTACGATTACACAGCCGAAAGGGGAGCTTATGGCACTTGAATTGAACAGCAAGAACTTCAAAACTGAGGTTAGCGATTTTGAGGGCGGCGTGTTAGTAGATTTCTGGGCACCGTGGTGTGGGCCGTGCCGCATGATGGGGCCAATCATCGACAGTCTGGCCACGAAATTCGCCGGCAAGATCAAAATTGCCAAACTCAACGTTGACGACAGCCCTGATATCGCTGCAACTTTCAATGTTTCAACCATACCAACCCTCTTGTTCTTTAAGAATGGCAAATCAGTACACACCATGGTTGGTGTTACCCCCGAACCCGAGCTTGAAAACCAGATCAAATCGCACATTCTCTGATCGCCAGTTAGAAACAGGAGTATTTCATGAACCAGATTATCAACAAGGGCGCCATTGAAGCCATTGTCAGAACTGATCATCACGATCCTTTCCAGATTCTCGGCGCTCACATGGCAGAGTTCAAGGGCAAACCATGCGTGGCTGTGAGAGCCTTTCTGCCTGATGCAGAAAGGGTCGAAGTAATCGACATTGCCAACGGCATGCCGTTTAAAATGAACAAGCTTGACCCGGCCGGTTTTTTTGAAGCCGTGGTTCTCGACCGCACCAGTGTTTTTGCCTATCGGCTCAAGAGTTATTATGCGAATGACGCCAGCGCTGAATTTTATGATTCGTATGCTTTCATGCCAACCATAGGCGAAACCGACCAGTATTTGTTCAATGAGGGCAATCACCAGGAGCTTTACGAAAAGCTTGGTGCTCACATCCGCTTTCTCGATTATCATCAGGACAAACTTGGCGGCATTTCTTTCGCAGTCTGGGCGCCCAATGCCAAACGTGTCAGTGTCATCGGCGATTTCAACGCCTGGGATGGCCGCCGGCATGTCATGCGCTCTCTCGGCAATTCTGGTATCTGGGAAATCTTTATCCCGGGTCTGCAGGCCGGCCAGAACTACAAATTTGAAGTTAAGACCCAGCAGAACAGTCTGCTCGAAAAAATAGACCCTTTCGCTTTTTATGCTGAAGTCAGGCCGAAAACCGCGAGCAAAATTTACGATATCAGCGGTTACGACTGGAAAGACGGCGACTGGCTGAAAGCCAGGGGCCAACGCAACTGGCAGCGCGAGCCGGTTTCCATATTTGAATGTCATCTTGGCTCGTTTATGCGCAACCTCGAAGAAGGCAACCGCTTCATGACCTATCGTGAACTGGCGCCGTTGCTCGCTGATTACGCCAAAAAGCTCGGCTACACTCATATCGAACTGCTGCCAATCACTGAGCACCCGCTCGATATGTCGTGGGGTTACCAGGTCACCGGTTACTTCGCACCGACCAGCCGCTTCGGCAGCCCAAAAGACTTTATGTATTTCGTCGATTACCTGCACCAGCAGGGCATTGGCGTCTTGCTAGACTGGGTTCCGGCCCATTTTCCGAAAGATGCGCACGGCCTGGCAAAATTCGACGGCACCGCTCTCTATGAGCATTCTGACCCGCGCCAGGGCGAGCACAAAGACTGGTCGACGCTGATTTTCAACTTCGGGCGCAATGAAGTCAAGAATTTCCTGATCAGCAGCGCCCTCTTCTGGATGGACAAGTATCACATCGACGGCTTGCGCGTAGATGCAGTTGCCTCAATGCTCTATCTCGACTATTCACGAAAATCAGGTGAATGGGTGCCAAACCAGTACGGCGGCCGTGAAAACCTTGAAGCGATTGAGTTTCTCAAATATCTCAACAGCATCTGCGCCGAAAAACACCCTGGCATTATGAATATCGCCGAAGAGTCAACGGCCTGGCCCGGAGTATCGAAGCCCTGCAAGGATGGCGGGCTCGGTTTCACCTTCAAATGGAACATGGGCTGGATGAATGACACCCTGTCATATTTCCAGAAAGACCCGATTTATCGGCGTTATCACCACAATAATCTGACGTTTCCGCTTATTTACGCGTTTCACGAACATTTCATCTATGTGATGTCACACGACGAAGTTGTGCACGGCAAAGGCAACCTGATCAACAAGATGCCCGGTGATTTCTGGCAGAAATTTGCCAATGTCAGGCTTCTGTTCAGCATGATGTGGACAATGCCCGGCAAGAAACTTCTGTTTCAGGGCACTGACTTTGGCCAGTGGAACGAATGGAACAGCAACCAGAGTCTTGACTGGCACCTTCTCGAACACGAACCTCACCGTGGCCTGCAGCGTCTGGTAAGTCACCTGAACCACCTTTATCGCAGTGAAACAGCATTGTATCTTAAAGATTCTGATTCAAGCGGTTTTGAGTGGATCAACTTTGATGACGCCGACAGCAGCATGGTCAGCTGGGTTCGCAAGGGTGACAGCAATGAAGATCTGATGGTTTTTGTAGCCAATTTTACCCCGGTGGCCCGCACCGGTTACCGCCTCGGCGTGCCGCGCGAAGGTTTTTACCGCGAAATTCTCAACTCGGACAGTGAAATGTATTACGGTTCGAACGTTGGCAATCTTGGTGGTCGCTGGAGCGAGAAGCACGGCTGGCATTACCGCGATCAGTCAATGGTCATTGACGTGCCGCCCATGGCACTGATAGGCTTCAAGCTTTCAGCTTAACAGCATAAAAAAGGCCGCTCCTGCAATGGGGCGGCCTTTTTTTATGTCAGGCGAGTTAAGTCAGGCGAGTTTTGCGTTGCCCTGGCTAATAAATAAACTGTTTCAGGGGCGATGCCTGGTTTTAAGCCAGTTGAGTATTTTTTCGCGAATGCCCGCTGCATCGATCTTTAGAAGACTGCGCAGTTCGTCCTGACTGCCATGCTGCACAAAATTATCGGGCAGACCGATGCGCAGTATGCCGGCCGTATGGCCAAGCTCGAGGGCATGCTCGGCGAGCAGGCTGCCAAAACCGCCGGGCAGGGCATTTTCTTCAACGGTGACGATCGGCAGATTACGACGAACCGTCTCAGCAAGCAATTCAAGATCAAACGGCCTGATAAAGCGCGAGTTGATCAGCTGAGCGCTGATTCCGGAGTCTTTGAGTTCTCTGATGGCTATGGTGGCTTCTGAAAGCGCATGGCCGAGTGCCCAGACTGAAATTTGATCGCCGTCGCTGATTAGCTCGGCATGACCGGCAACAATTTCAGGGCGGGCCTTCTCGGGTTCGGTTCTGCCGCCGCTTGAGCCGCGCGGATATCTGATAACAACGGGGCCGGCACAGGTTGCGGCATATTTAAGCATCAGCCGAAGTTCGGTTTCATCAGCGGGAGCGAGCATCTGCAAATTCGGAATAACGCGCAGAAAAGAGACATCGAAGGCCCCATGGTGGGTTGGCCCGTCTTCGCCGACCAGACCGGCGCGGTCAATACAAAAAACCACCGGCAGGTTCATCAGGGCAACATCATGAATAACCTGGTCAAAGGCACGCTGCATAAAGGTTGAATAAATGGCAACAAACGGCCTCAGGCCGCCACGGGCCATGCCGGCGGCCATAGTAACCGCGTGCTGTTCGGCAATGCCGACATCAAAAAATCGCGAGGGAAACTCTCCGGCGAAGCGATTAAGGCCAGTGCCTTCCTTCATGGCGGCGGTTACGGCGACAATTCGCTTGTCAGCGGCCGCAAGCTGGCAAAGCGTTTCACCGAATACCTCGGTAAAAGTCGGTTTGGCTTCACCGGATCGTTTAACTTTGCCGGTTTCGATTTCGAATGGCCCAATGCCATGAAACTTCGGGCGTTGTTCTTGAGCGGGCTTGTAGCCACGGCCTTTTTCGGTCAGCACATGCACCAGCACCGGGCCTTTACGGTCTCTGGCCCTGACCAGCGCTCGTTCGAGGGTTTCGAAGTCATAGCCATCGACAGGCCCGAAATATTTAAAACCAAATTCTTCAAAAAGCATGCCCGGGGTCAGCAGATATTTGAGACTGCCCTCGAGGCGGCTGATCACATTATAAAGCCGTGAACCGAAGCCCGGAATCTGTTTCAGAATATAGGCGAGATAGTCTTTAGGGGTTGTATAGGCAGGTTCAAGGCGCAGGCGATGCAGATACATCGACAGTGCGCCGACATTAGGCGAGATCGACATTTCGTTGTCGTTGAGAATGACAACCACGTCATTCTTTTCGTGGCCGGTAAAATTGAGGGCCTCAAAGGCCATACCTGCGGTGAGGGCGCCATCACCGATGACCGCGATCGTTTTTCCCCCGAGCTGCATCTGGTCTTTAGCGATTGCAAGGCCTTGGGCTGCCGAAATTGAGGTTGAGCTGTGACCGGTATTGAAAATATCGTGCCGGCTCTCACATATCTTGGGAAACCCGCTCAAGCCACCGAAGGTCCGCAGGGTCTGAAATTGCTCAGCCCGGCCGGTAACCAGCTTATGGGTGTATGATTGATGGCCGACATCCCAGATGATCTGGTCTTGTGGTGAATGAAAGACCCGGTGAATGGCCAGGGTAAGTTCAACAATGCCAAGGTTGCTGGCCAGATGGCCACCGTTGCGCGAGACGACGGTAATTATGCGCTCACGGATTTCTTCGCTGAGCTGCTTTAATTCGTCTATTGATAGAGATTCGAGATCTCTTGGTTCGCTGATACGGTTTAGAATCATCAGAAATTATGGGTGCTGCGGATTTTGCTCAGTATAACACATTGCCCGACTTATGCAAACTTGCCGGGCAAGCCGATTAATCAAGGTTCTGCAACGCTTTCAGCAGCTCATCAAGCTTGACTTCGTGCGCCCGGGCCGCTCCTTCTAGCGTTTCACCGGCGGCGACGGCGCAGCCGATGCAGTGCATACCGAACTGCTGCAGGACTTTTGCTGCGGCGGGGTATTGTTTGAGAATTTCAGCGATGGTCATGCCTGCTTCAATTGCCATTTTCGTCTCCTGTGGCGTCATGTTCTGCGGGAACTTTCTTCATGTGATCAAGCTCATGATGTTGATCCTGGAGGGCTTTTGAAGATTCGAACAGCAGCACCCAGACCGTCTGGAAAATGATTTTTATATCAAGTATCAGACTGTAGTTATCAAGGTAGTAATAATCGTAAGTAACCTTATCAACCAGCCTCAGGTAATAACGGGCGTTTACCGCCGCCAGACCGGTCACCCCTGGCTTGACTGAGAGACGGCGCCCCTGAAACTCATAATAGTCGCGAACAAAGAACGGCCGTTCGGGGCGAGGCCCGACTACCGACATTTCGCCAGTGAGCACAAGGAAGAACTGCGGCAATTCGTCGATACCAAAGCGGCGCAGAAATTTTCCAAGCCTGGAAATTCTTGGGTCATCGGCAGTTGAAACAATGGGGCCGAGGCGGGCTTCTGAGCCAACACGCATTGACCTGAACTTGATTACATCGAATTCTTTGCCGTAACGCCCGACCCGTTTCTGTTTATAAAAAATAGGCCCGGGAGAATCGAGCCTGACCAGCAGGGCAGTGGCCATCATCACCGGCAGGGTCACCAACAGGGCAAAAATCGAAAAGCCAACATCGAAAACCCTTTTCAAGAAGCGTTGAAGCGAGGTCAACGGCCGCGAGCCTATTGTAATCAGAGGGAAATCTTCAAGGCTGATAAGGCCAACGGTTCCTGAGGCTTTGCGTGGATCGACGGAAATGCGCACGTTAAAATCGTGCGGCTCTTCTTTGCGGTTATAATAGATCTGCGCCCAGAAACCATCGAGAACCACGGCCGGGTCGGTGACAAAAACCTCATGCGCGTGCCGGAAAACCACTTCAGCCGCCAATTCATTGATCTGATCGGCGCTCATGATGTGCACGATTCTGAATCTGACGCCACCACGGCGATGAAAATGTTTGATGATGCGTCGGCCCTCGGCCATGTCACCGATAATGATTGCCCTGACGATCTTCGGGTGCGGTTTGAACAGGCATGAAACAACGGCGCGCAGCAGAAATGCCGCAATAATGCTCAGAAAGGTCGCCAGCAGAAAAATGGGCCGGGGAAAGGTATGAGCGTGGCTGGCGATGCTGCGTGAAAAGAAGGCCAGCAGGTTGAAACTGATAAACGATGCGAGCAGTGTGCTGGTAACGTGCGAAAAAATGTCAGAAGCAGCATTCAGTCTGCGAATATTGAATAACCCGGCGAGCAGGCCAAAAGCGCCATATAAGCCAAGCAGCACCCACCTGACCTGGTAATATGAATTCAGATAAATGTGAATCTCGCGTTCTGAGCCGAGCCAGAGGGTGAAGGTCGTGGTAAAAACCTGATTCAGCATTAAAAGGTCAATGACAAAAAGACCCAGAGAAATGAGAATCTCTGCGCCGCGCGGCAGTCTGATACCGTGCATCCGGGTTTTTCTGCCTGATTTACCGGCCATGGGCTATTTTATTTTTTCGAGCAACATGTAGAGTCTGGCGATATGGATTTTTTCCTGGCGAATCAATTCTTCAACCAAATTACGGTTCTGATCGACCGGGCCAAGAATGTTGAGGATTTCCTGAAAAAAGAGAACCGTATCTTTTTCGAAGCCGATGGCGTGATAAACCGCCTGCTCGTCAGTTTTAATTTCGCCGGCAATATCGGCATGCGAGTTGAGGTTCGGAAACACCCGCCCATCGAACAGGGCTGTGAGGTAATTCATCATCTCGGGGGTATTGTATTCGTCGGCAATTTCAAAAGCACGATCAGCCTGGCTGGCGGCGAGCTTCTCGCGAATTTTGATAAAATTTTCCAGATGGCTCTGTTCTTCACGGCCAAGAAATGCGAAAATCTGCTTCACTTCAGGGTTTTTTGATTTCTCGACCATGAGAGAATAGTATTCTTTGCCATTTTTTTCTATCTGTATGGCCAATTCCATGAGTTCATCGGTGTTAAAGTTCACTGTCTGATTCTCCTGTGCTTGAACTGATCTATTTCAGCGATAATTCGATTTCGCGGGCAATTTCGTCAAGATTGAGAATTCGCACTGCGGCTTCTTGCTCAAGGGCAGCCCGGGGCATGCCGTAGACGACCGAAGAACCGCGATCTTGAGCGATGGTTAACCCGCCCATCAGCTTGATGTTCTTGAGGCCTCTGACGCCGTCTTCGCCCATGCCGGTAAGAATTACCCCAATAGTTTTATGGCCAAATTCTTTGGCAGCCGAGAAAAACAGAGTATTTATACAGGGGGCGAAGCGGTCCTGATCGACCGAATTCGGAGTAATCACGAAACAGCAGCGGCCGTCGAGGGAACGGGTGACACGGGTCTGGTTATCACCCGGGCAGATGTAGGCAACCGAGTTTTGCAGCATTTCGCCATCGCAGGCTTCTTTAACCCTGATGCCACACAAAAGATTCATTCTTGAGGCAAAAGCGGCCGTAAAGGCTTTAGGCATGTGCTGTGCGATGATAATCGGAGCCGGCAGAGAGGGGTCGAGCTGGCTCAGAATCTTCTGAACCGCCGGCGGCCCACCGGTCGAAGCGCCGATAAAAATGCAACGGTTGATGACTTCATCTACGTTAGTCAAAGGCTTTTTCGGGCCTTTGCGGGCCTGTGAATACTCGAGTTTAACAGTGCGGGGCTGGCAACCGGCGGCGGCATGAATTTTCTGCAACAGATCTTCTTTAAGCGTCAGAATAGTTGCCGAAAGGGTCGAGCCAGGCTTGGGAACGTAATCTACGGCCCCGAGGTCAAAAGCGTCGAGGGTTACCTTGGCGCCCTCTTTGGTCAACGAACTGACCATCAGCACCGGAGTCGGACACAGGCGCATAATCTCTTTCAAAGCCTGAAGGCCGTCCATGATCGGCATCTCAACGTCCATGGTCACGACATGCGGGCGCAGGCGAACCACCTTTTCAACCGCCTCGCGGCCGTTAGCAGCTGACCCGACGATTTCAAGGGCCGGATCTGAATTGATCATGCGTTCGATGGCAGTGCGCATGAACGCAGAATCATCAACAATCAAAATCCTTATTTTTTTTGCTTCTGTCATTTGCCTTGCTTTGCAACCGGTTTGCGGTATGCATAACTGTTGTTATGATTGATAGTCTCAAAACCGTAATTACCGGCGGGTATACATTCGCTTTCCCCAAGGAACACTACCCCGCCGGGATTAAGATACCTGAAAAATTCTTCGAACAATCTGCTTCGCAGACTGTCATCAAAATAAATTAATACATTCCTGCAGAAGATAATATCTGACCCGGTAAGGCATTTCAAGCTCTGTATATTTTTAAGATTCAGCCGCTGGAATTCGACCATCTGACGCAGGTCTTGAGAAATGGTGCAATTGCCATCGCTGTCTTTGTCGCCAGGCAAAAAACCGAGGCGCTCTTCAAATTCAGATAATTTGTCGCGCAGCGACCGG
>DAOPYA010000056.1:0-27864 GCA_035352635.1 Candidatus Rifleibacterium sp. | reverse complement strand
AGATACTACTTTTGGCTGGGTGTGCCCCATGCCAGACTTTTTCCACCTATAATCAAAAGGCCGATTCTTCAGATAAGAGATGGTGGCTTCTCAAGCAATTTTCGAGATTGATAGACGAAGCCTTTCCAGAGTTGATAACCATGGAAAATGTTCCGGGCCTTCTGGAACACAGTGTCTTCAATAAATTCGTGAAAAACTTGAAAAAAAATGGCTACAAAGTTTCATACAAGGTTGTTGACTGTGTGGAATACGGCTTGCCTCAAAACCGAAATAGACTCGTTTTACTGGCTTCGCGGTTGGGCGATATCGAAATATTGGAGCCTGAAGTTTTCAAGAAAAAAACAAAAACCGTTCGCGATGCAATAGCTAAATTTCCTTCGTTAGAGGCAGGGGAAGTAGACGAAAAAGATAAACTTCACCAGTGCTCGGTCCTGAGTGAATTGAATCTAAAAAGAATCAAAGTTTCCAAGCCAGGCGGAACTTGGCGAGACTGGCCAAAAATTCTCGTTGCCGATTGTCATAAGAAGCCCACCGGAAAAACATATCCCAGCGTTTACGGTAGGATGAGCTGGGATGAACCAGCACCGACGATTACGACTCAGTTTTTTGGTTTCGGAAACGGTCGGTTTGGTCATCCAGAGCAAAACAGGGCAATTTCGCTCAGAGAAGGCGCCACTTTGCAGAGTTTCCCTAAAAACTATCGGTTCACTCCTCCGGGTAAACCAGTAAGTATAAAAGTTCTTGGCCGGTTGATCGGTAATGCTGTGCCTGTGGTATTGGGAGAAGTCATAGGTAAAAGTATTTTAAGACACGTTGCTGGAAAGGACTTTTGCTAGCACGCATTTGATAAATAAGGACAGGTTATGAGAGCGACGAGTATCGACAAAGAAAATTTTGCGGGGATAATGGTCGGTTTTCCAGAACCAGGGCAACTTGTAGAGGTTAGAAGACGGCAGTGGGTCGTCAGTGAAGTATTGGGAGATTCTTTCGACGTCGAGAAAGAACAGCATCTCGTCACGCTGACTTCTATAGATGAAGATGCCTTGGGTGAAGAACTTCAGGTAATCTGGCAAATCGAGCCTGGTGCAAAGGTTCTCGAAAAAGCGGGTATGCCGGCGATTACCGGGGTCGATTCCGAAGAAAAATCTGAAGCTTTTCTTGATGCAGTCCGTTGGGGCGCAGTTACCAATGCCGACCGATCGTTTCTTCAGGCACCTTTCAGAAGTGGAATAACGATTGAAGATTATCAGCTTGATCCATTGGTTCGGGCTATCGATATGGCGAGAGTCAACCTCCTCATAGCAGACGACGTAGGCTTAGGCAAAACGATCGAAGCGGGGCTTGTCGTCCAGGAATTGCTCGTTCGCCATCGTGCTAGAACCGTTTTAGTCGTCTGCCCAGCATCTCTCCAAGTTAAGTGGCAGGTCGAGATGTGGGAAAAATTCGGTTTGGAATTTCGAATCGTCGATACCGACTTTGTTAAAAATTTGCGTCGTGAACGTGGAATACGCGCAAACCCGTGGACGTCTTTTCCGAGGCTCATAACTTCTATGGATTGGATGAAAAGCGGTGAAGGGCTTCGGCTCGTTAAAGACTGTCTTCCGCCAACCATTACCTATCCGAGAAAATTCGACATTCTGATCATAGACGAGGCTCACAACGTCGCGCCTTCGGCCGCTTCTAAATATGCTCTCGAAAGCCAGAGAACCAGACTGATCAGAACCATAGCGCCCCATTTCGAACACAGATTGTTTTTGAGTGCCACACCTCACAATGGTTATCAGGAATCGTTCACCTCTTTGCTCGAATTACTAGATGACCAGCGTTTTGCCAGATCGGTAATGCCAGACGAGAAGCAACTGCAGCGAGTTATGGTCAGACGTCTCAAAACCGATCTTGTCGATGCCAATGGAAAGCCCCTTTACCCCAAAAGACGGCTGCTGTCTCTTGAAGTCGATTATTCAGAAGAAGAGCGCGAAATACACGATCTCTTGAAACTCTTCACCGCTTCTCGTGCTAAAAGCCTCAAAGGCACTTCTTATGAATATGGTACCGAGTTCGTCCATAAGCTTTTGAAAAAGAGACTTTTTTCTTCACCTATGGCGTTCGCAACAACTCTGGCCAAGCATAGAGAGAGTTTAGAACGGCCAAAGGCCAAACAAAAAGCTGGTGCTATCGACGACAAGATTCTAAAAAAGGCCATTCTCAAAGCAGAAGAAGATTTTGGCAACGATCAGCTTTATGAAGATGCACAATTAGAAGCGGTCGAAGTAGTTGGTGAATTGTCGGTTCCGCTCGATCATGAGCAAAGGCGAATGCTCGACAAACTTACCGTATGGGCTGAAAACGCTAGAAATAGGGTCGATGCCAAGGCCAATGCGATTCTAGAATGGCTCCATAGCCATTTGAAGACCGATGGCAAGTGGAATGAAAAACGAGTGATTCTTTTCACCGAATTTAGAGCTACTCATATCTGGTTGGAACAAATTCTTGCAACCCATGGTTACGGCGGCGAACGCATGATGTTGCTGCATGGTGGTGTAGATCAGAAAGACCGTGAAAAAATCAAGGCAGCTTTTCAAACTCGGCCCGATATCTCGCCGGTAAGAATACTCTTGGCGACCGATGCAGCTTCAGAAGGCATAGATTTGCAGAATTATTGCAATTATATGATCCACGTCGAAATCCC
The DNA here is from genome assembly GCA_035352635.1 of Candidatus Rifleibacterium sp. Classification (GTDB taxonomy): domain Bacteria; phylum Muiribacteriota; class Ozemobacteria; order Ozemobacterales; family Ozemobacteraceae; genus Rifleibacterium. Next base: position 25,175 of record DAOPYA010000056.1, on the reverse strand, counting down.
CTGGAACCCTAATGTTATGGAGCAGAGAAACGGTCGAATCGATCGGCATGGACAAAGAGAAGCCGAGGTCTTCATTTGGCATCCTGTCGGTAAAGGTTTCAATTTTAGCGAGGCCAGTCATTCAAAGAAGGTGGGCCAGATCGATGGCGATCATGAATATCTTATGCGAGCGGTGCTGAAGATCGATACCATTCGAGAAGATCTTGGCAGTGTCGGCCCTGTCATTGCGCAACAGATCGAAGAAGCCATGCTGGGTAGGCGAACGAGTCTCGATACTGCAGATGCCGAAAGCAAGGCGGCCAAGGCCAGAAGATTCATGGCTGCCGAACGTCGTCTCAGAGAAAAAATAGACAAACTGCATGAAAAGCTCATCGAAGCGAAAACTGATTTTCATCTTTCTGCCGACCACATTTACAGAGCCGTTGCCATAGGCCTGGAACTGGCTGAAAAACCCCCTTTGAAGCGGGTGAATTTATCTGGGTTACCAGAAGGCAGCGTTTTCGAAGTGCCAATCCTGCCAGGTTCATGGGGCCGTGCCACCGCCGGATTGGAACACCCACATACAGGCATCAGGCGACCTATAACCTTCGATCACGAAGTTGCCAAAGGTCGTGACGACGTAGTTTTGGCTCACTTGAATCATCGGCTGGTCCAGATGTGTCTCCGGCTTTTACGAGAAGAACTCTGGAAACTGGATGATGTCAAAAAACTCCACAGAGTGAGCGTCAAGAGCGTTCCAGACACAGACCTTTCGATTCCGGCAGTCTTCATCTGGTCCCGCCTGGTCATAAGCGGTGGTGACCACCATCGATTGCATGAAGAGATAACACTCTCCGGCGGCGAGCTCAAGCACTCAGGTTTTGCAAGGATCTCTCAACAGAACAGGTTGCAGGAATTGCTGGATGGGGCAGGCACTTTCGAACCTGATAGGGCTCTTCTCGATATATTGACCGAGCGGTTCGAAAAGCAGGAAAACTCCATTCGTGCTTCTATGGAAGCACGTTCCAAAGAGCGACTGCGTTTTCTTGAAAATACGCTTGTACGACGTAAAGACGAAGAGGTAAAAGATCTGATCAACATTCTCGACGAACTCGAAAAAACGATACGTAACGAATTGAAAGACGACGGTCTCCCGAAGCAGATGGTTCTGCCTGGTTTCGAACCAGAAGAGAGAAATCAGATTCGCAAAGATATCGAAGCTCTGAGCATGCGATTGGCGAGGATTCCAGAAGAACGTAAACTCGAAAGGGCTGCGATAGAAAAACGTTACGCAGGATTGACCGATAGAACTTTCCCGGTGGCCGTCGTTTTTCTCGTTCCCGAGTCGCAAATGAGAGGGTTCATGAAATGAAGAACATGTCACAACATACCGAATGGCTTTCGATGGTTGAGATATCTGGCCCATTCCTGGCTTTGTCGGTTTTGGAAAGGATATTTCCGCAAGGACTCGAATCTCTTGAGACTCATAAAAAGAACCGCATCCGTTCAGCTTACGAGGAGTGGCGTGAAGCCGTCGATGAAAATGACCCTCTCCTGCCGGAGTTGCATAGAGCTTGGATACAATTGGTTTTAGATGAACTGCTTGAATTGGAAGCGTCGGTATTGAAACCGGCAGGCAGCGATTATATTTACAAATCACCTGACGGGTGCGGCCAATTCAAACCAGATTATGTTTTGCGTGCAGACGATGTCGCCACACCGATGTTTTTCATAGCCATAATGCCCGAAGGCACCGATCTTGAAAAGGTTTGGGTCGGTGATTCATGGCCGGTTTCGATTTTCGAGCGTATGACTCTATTATGCCGAGACAAGGGCGTTCGGCTTGGGCTGGTCACCAATGGCGAGCGCTGGATGCTGGTCAATGCACCCGTTGGCAGCACATCTTCTCACACTTCATGGTATGCGCGACTCTGGTTTCAAGAACCGGTTACTTTGAAGGCGTTTCAGTCATTGTTGGGTGTTCGGCGCTGGTTCGGGCCTGCCGATGAAAATCTTTATTCAATGCTCGAAGATTCGCTTCAGCATCACGAAGAAGTGACGGATACTCTTGGCGAACAAGTCAAGCGAGCCGTCGAAGTTCTCGTTCAATGCCTCGATAAAGCCGATCAAGACAGAAACAGAGAACTTCTTCACGATGTTTCGCCGGCCGAGTTGTATGAGGCTGGTTTGACGGTGATGATGCGGCTGGTGTTCGTTCTTTGCGCAGAAGAAAGAGGTCTTTTGCTCCTGGGCGACCCAATTTATGACCAGCATTATGCGGTTACGACCTTGAGACTACGATTGGCCAATGAAGAAGGTCATCACGGTTCTGAAGTTCTTGAAAGACGACATGATGCCTGGCCCAGACTTCTTGCTGTTTTCAGAGCAGTTTTTGGAGGTATTCAATTCAAAAATCACAATCTGGCTGCGTTGGGCGGTTCACTTTTCGACCCGGATCGTTTTCCTTTTTTAGAAGGTAGGTCGAAAGATACAAGCTGGCGAGATACTTCTGCTCAGCCTCTTCCAATAGACAATCGAACCGTCTTGCTTTTGCTCAAGGCCTTGCAGGTATTGGAAAGCAAAAGTGGCGCCATGCTTCTTTCATATAAAGCTCTGGATGTAGAGCAGATCGGTCAGGTTTACGAAGGTCTTTTGGAACACACAGTTTGCAGACTGACCAAAGATACGCTAGGTTTGTCTGGCGCGCAAAAAGCCAAAAACCCGAACGTTGCACTCGCCGAACTCGAATCGGCACGACTCGACGGTGAGGATTCGCTGATTTCATTGATTGAAAACATTACGTCGAGAAGCAGGAGCGCGATCGAAAATGCCTTGGCTAAAGAAGTCGACGATGACATTTTCGACAATATTGTCACAGTCTGTGGTGGCAACATCGAGCTTGCTAGACGTATCGAGCCTTTTGCGCATTTACTTAGAACCGATGCCTGGGACGATTTCATTTTTTATCCCGCCAATTCTTTTGCCGTAACTCTTGGAACCGACAGGCGAGAAACCGGCACGCACTACACACCCAAATCATTGACTGAAAGTATCGTCGAAACCACTCTTGAACCGGTCGTTTATATTGGGCCTGCAGAAGGCAAACCACGCGACAAGTGGCAACTCAAAACATCTGCCGAATTATTGAATTTAAAAATCTGTGACCCGGCAATGGGGTCGGGGGCTTTTCTCGTTCAGGTTTGTCGTTGGCTGTCCGAACGATTGGTCGAAACCTGGGGCAAAGAAGCAAGTCAGGGTAAATACATCACCGTGGATGGTATTGCTTTGGATGCACTTGGCAATGCAGAACCAATGCCAGACTCCATTGATGAGAGACTTTTGATTGCCCGCCGCCTGATAGCGGAAAAATGTCTGTATGGTGTCGACCTGAACCCGCTGGCTGTCGAGCTGGCCAAGCTATCTATATGGTTGATAACTTTAGCCAAAGGCAGACCATTTGGCTTTCTCGATCATAACCTCAAATCAGGTGATAGTTTGGTGGGCATTCATAGGCTTGAACAATTATATTGCTTCGATCTGCATGCCGATGAAAAAACGCCAAAAAAGCTTTTCGCCGACAAAATGGATCTTGTAGTCAACGAAGCTTTGGAATTGAGAAAAAAGCTCAGAGAAACCCTCATTCGAGATATCCAGGATATCGAATACATGGAGCAGCTGGATCAAGAGGCCCGTCAGAAGCTCGAACATATCGAACACATTGCCGACGCCATGATTGGGGCGGCTATGGCCTCCGATGGAAACCAGCGAGCGCTGGACAATGCCATGGATAAACTATCTACATGGGTGGTCGACTATATCGGCGGTGACAACGAGACAGGGCGGAGGATCATTTCCGAAGCCAGAAAATCACTCTCCATAGATCTTCTAGCAGGCAAGCCAACACGAAAGCCTTTTCATTGGGCATTGGAATTCCCGGAGGTTTTCGAACGTGGTGGATTTGATGGCATTGTTGGGAATCCGCCGTTTATGGGTGGAAGAAAGATTTCGAGTAACTTCGGGGATGTGTATCAGAATTTTATCAAGGAAACTACATTTGCGAACAAAAAGGGCTCGCTTAATTTAGTTCTGTATTTTGTTAAAAAGGCTATAACCCTCATCAAGCCTTTGAGAGCTGTTGGCTTAATTTCGACTGATTCGATAAAGGAGAGTGATAACAGAGAAATCGGTTTATCTGATATTTTAAATTGCTCTGTTATCTATAATGCGATCTCTTCAATTCCATGGCCAGGAAAGGCAGGTGTATACATTTCTGTATTGAATCTTTTTTCCGGGTGTTGGCGTGGAAAATATCATCTTGATGGAAAGCAAGTCCATGCCATTTCGAGCTCCCTTGAACCCGGCAATGATTTGCCAGATCCATTTCAACTTTTTAGGAATAAAGGATTATGTTCTGACGGAGTGAAGGTTCAAGGCATTGGGTTTGTAATTGATGAAATAGAAGCAAAAATGATTATAGAAAGGGATTCCCGAAACAAAGATGTAATTACAAGGTATATAGTTGGCAATGACATAAACACCAATCCTGACTATTTAAGTGATCGTTTTGTAATCAATTTTTGGGATCATGACCAAGAGTATTGCGCGGCATATTCTATTCCTTGGGCAATATTAACAGAAAGAGTCAAACCTTACAGGGATGGATTAACAAGACAAGTTCATGAAACATGTTTTTGGAAATTCTGGGATCGAAGAGAAGAGTTCTTCAATAGAGTAAAAAAGAAAACGAGAGTATTGGTTTCATCAAAACTTTCCAAATACTTCTGCGTGGTATTCGGAAACCCTGAGTTTATATATTCGGAAAAGGTAAAAGTGTTCGATTTCTCAGAATATGATGATTTTTGCGTTCTTCAATCATCTTTTCACATAATATGGGCATTGCACTTGGGTTCATCGACAGGCGAAACACCAGCATATGTTGGTTCGCTATGTTTTGATACTTTTCCGTTCCCTTCCTCTTATAAGTCAGAACAATTGAAAATAAATGGAAAAAAATATTATCAGCTGCGCGATGATATTATTAGAGAGAATCAAGAGGGCTTAACGAAAACATATAATCGGTTTCATAATGCAGAAGAATTGGCCGAGAATATCCAATATCTACGCTTGCTTCAAATTGAATTGGACAAAGCCGTAGCTTCTTCTTACGGATGGAGCGATATTGATCTTGGTCATGGATTCCACGAAACGAAACAAGGCACTCGCTTCACCATTTCCGAAGAGGCCCGGCGCGAAGTCTTGCGCCGCTTACTCAAATTGAATCACGAACGCCATGAGGAAGAGTTCGCTCAAACGCTTCACGACAAAAAGAAGGCGAAGAAGACCTCAGCTTCCAGCAAAAAGAAAATAGCCCCGGACAAAGGCGCCGGCAATATGGATCTGTTTAGTTTTATGAATGTTTCTCAAAATGGGAAGAAATGATATGGAGATAAATCAATGAGTAACACAAATCAGGCGAAGGCCATCCCAACAAAGCAATTCTTTGTATCAATGCTGACTCGAGACATTAGCTTGGCTGATGCCATTCTTGACCTATTGGATAACTGCCTAGATGGCGCATTACGATCCGCTAATGGCCGCGATGTGAACTATTCAAAGCACAAGGTGTCTATAAGCCTCTCCAAAGATGAATTCAGAATTGAAGATGATTGTGGCGGGATACCTCGCTCAATTGCAGAAAACTATGCTTTTAAAATGGGGAGAGAACCTGATGACGATCGAGATTCTGATAAAGAAACCATAGGAATGTATGGTGTGGGGATGAAGCGTGCTATTTTTAAAATGGGTAGAAATGCCCTCGTTCAGACATTTCATAATGGTGATGCATATCAGGTGCCGATCACCTCGGAATGGCTCGATAGCAAGGATTGGGATCCTTTACCCATTAATGAAAATGAAAACCATAAAACACCCGGAACAATTATCGTTGTAAACGAACTATACCCTGGGGTTTCCCGCCACTTCAGCAATGACAGTTTTATCAACGATCTTAACACAGCCATTGGCGAGCATTTCACCTCATTTCTGCAAAAAGGGTTGGAAATCTTCGTCAATGGCGTAAGCGTGAAAGCTGTTCATGTGGAAGTCCTTGTTTCGGAAAATGAAAATGATCCTGCTCCATATATTTATCGAAAGACTATAGATGACGTGGTCGTGTCTATTACCGTTGGACTTAATACAGGCAGACGGCTTGATTCCGATGACGAGGAAGTTGTTGATTTTGAAAGAAATAGGTCTTCCGCCACAGCTGGGTGGACAGTTTTTTGTAACGATAGAGCTGTTATTGTTGGAGATAAAAGTAGGTTAACTGGCTGGGGTGACGGCATTCCGATGTACCACGGTCAGTTTTCCATTATTACAGGTATTGTTGAATTCCGTTCTGTTTCTGCCGAAAAACTGCCGATTACAACAACCAAACGGGCACTAGATACCTCTTCAAATATTTGGCTTGAGGCCAGGACAAAGATGAGAGAAGGTTTGCGCGTTTGGATTAACCACACAAATGCTTGGAAGAACCATCCTCGAACAGATCAAAGCGAATTATGGAAAAATGCGAAACCGCTTTCCTTGTCTGCTGCTGTAGAAACGGTCTCTAAACGTGACTTAACAAGTAAGCAAGATGGTGGTGTCGAGTATAATCCTGCTAAAAAGAAGGTACTTCCCAAACCTCCGACACAAAAGCCTTCTTCTAAGAAAATCGTATTTTCTCGACCATTGGAGGAGATTAAAATAATCTCAGAGTTTCTGTTTGACAGGGATGATGAAACCCCCGGCGTTGTCGGTGACAAATGTTTTGAAATCATTTTGGGAGACGCGAAGGCAAAGGAGGAGAATAAATGAGTTCAGCTTCATCTCTTCCTTACAAGCTTAGACCCAACAAGGCTGTTGACCGAGAAATATTCTTATCCATGCTTAATAGGCTGAGCGGAATTTTGGGCATTGAGAATTATCGTTATGTCGGCCTTGGCGGTCCATTCCTTGAAGATTTCAGGCTATTACACGCCCGGATTGGCATAAAAGAAATGGTCTGCATTGAAGCCGATGAAAATACGCACAAAAGGCAAATGTTCAATCGGCCATTCAAAAGCATTGATTGTATCCATTCTTCGATCGAAGATTATGTAAATGGAACAGAATTTGAAACACCTACAATCGTTTGGCTAGACTTCACTGATCCTCGCGAAATCCAAGCTCAGATTGAGCTGTTTTCAAACCTTCTTCTTGAACTTCCTGCTTTGAGTATACTTCGGATCACTCTGAATGCGAACCCATCATCACTGGGGAAGCCTGATCCCGATGAGCTTAAAATCCAGAGAAAAAATGGGGTAGTTAGCAGTGAAGTCGAGCTTCGTTGGCGATTAGAACGTTTTAAGGAAAGGTTTTCGACCTATTGTCCTGCTGATTTAGGCTTTGAAAACATGACTCATCTAAACTATGGCAAAGCTGTTCTAGAGGCTCTTCGTCTTTCAGCCGAGAAAAATATACTTGATAGTCACGAAAAAAATATAGTTTGGTCATTCTCAACACACTATTCTGATGGTCAACCTATGGTTACTGCAACCGTAATGGTTACAAAAAATGAAAATACCGAAATTGAGCGAGCTTTTGATGGGTGGGAGTTTCGGTCTTCCCCTTCTAACCCTTTGATTTTAGATCTTCCCGCATTATCAGCATTGGAGAGACTGACTCTGGAGAAAGGAGAGGCCTCAGAGGAGAGTTTGGGATTTAAGCTCCCAAAATCACTGTTGCAAGAGAATGCTTTCGAGTCCTTCAGAAAATTTTACCGAGTATTTCCACAATTTGCTCGGATTGATTATTAGAGGAAAAATTTGAAGCCAGAAAATGTAACCATATCTCATAAGCACAGTAATGCGTGGCTAGTGAGGCTCGGTGAAGAAGCCAGTCTAAATGGCCATGTGCTTACAATCGACTTTGGCTCTTCCAGCCTTCGTGGTATCCAGACGGAAGATGCCATGCTGGTCACCGAAGAGCGTGAAGGGACGTTGACCGTGATCGGTGTGGGCCGGGTCTTCAGGAAACGCTGTTCGCTCGACGATACTTCATTTTATTTCGATAGCTATCTTTCGGTATCACCAAACGCCACACTGGAAGACCTGAAAGTTCCCGTTTCGGAGATCGAAGCACCGATCAATCGGCTGGATTGGGCGCTTTTCGAAAATGCCCTAAAAACCACCACCGGTGAGAGCTGGGCATCATTCCCCGTCATTCCTGGGGTTACACCCAGCGAGCAGGCATACATCCGTGAATTGATGCAGGTGGCCATAGAAGATGATCTGCTCGGGCCTGCAGATGGCCCGGAAGAAGAAATAATCGGCATGAGCGTTCGAGACCGTTACCTGGTCGGCAAGCTTTCTCCTGTGGCACGTTCAGAAGAGCCTTCCAATCTTTTCATAAGGCAAGTCGAAGACGAACAGGCCGAAAATGATGAACCATTGCCTGAAGATGCACAGCCATACGCTAATCCAGACCATGTATCAGTAGACAAAATTCCATCACGGGCTGACGATGATGAAGAAGAAAAAGAACCTGATGCTTCTGCCAGTCAGTCGCTGATACCGTCTTCTTTTGGCTTTACTTTTTGTGTCGATTCTACCGTTGAAAGAATAGAACTGACGGCCAATTGGGGTCGCTACGAGAGAGCGGAAAGCTCTTCGATCGACGAAAAGAACGGCAAACCTTTTCGTTGTTGGAAAAGAATCCCATCAGGCGGAAAAATCTGTCTGGATATCGATACCGGAAAAATAGAGCCAGTCATAGTCGATGAAAGGTGCCCTGAAGTTTTGGTGCGGGGTTCTATCAGCTCTCCTCTGGAGAAAGGCGATCGACTCGTTACCTTGTTTTTGATGAATGACCAGACCATGCCGCCTCAGAACCAGGACGAAGGATGGGTCTTTCAACCCGAATTGATCGTCAGAGACCCTGAAGGTAGGCCAATTTTTAGAAGAAGGCCGGTATTAGGTGCCGATGGCAGTGATTTAGAGCGCGAAGCTCTCGAAATGATCTATCGTAAACAGGTCGAATTTGCCGTGGGCCATGGAATTTCGGTTCATGCAACGAACGCCGACAATGACAACGAACGAGCGGTCCAGATCGAGACGACGGTTTTGCCGAAATATGAAGTGCCGATCACCGAAACCCCTGGCTTGGCAGACGAAGACCGACCAGCAATGAAGCGAATGACTGGTGAAGGTTTTCTCGACATGGAAAACCTTGCAACTCTCGAAAAAGATGCACTCATCGACGGTCTGAAAATTTTGACCGAAGATTACGAGTTGTGGATCACCGAGCAAAAAAAACGTATCGGCACTGATGTGATTGGCCATGATGATTCTGCCTTGGCTGCGATGGCGCGTTGTTCGACGATGCTCGAAAGACTGGAGGAGGGGTTGGAAACTTTACGGTGCGATGATGATGCCCTGGAGGCTTTTCGTTTTGCCAACAGGGCCATGGCATTGCAGCGTGTTCGTAGCATCTACGCCTTGAGAAAGCGTCGAGGTGAAGAATCCGAAATCGGCGCTTTGAGCGTTCGTAAGAATAGGTCCTGGCGACCATTCCAGCTGGCCTTCATACTTCTTTCTTTGCCCGCATTGGCAAAGCCGGAACACAAAGACAGAACGGAATCTCTAGATGCGTATGCCGATCTCCTATGGTTTCCTACAGGCGGTGGTAAGACTGAGGCATATTTGGGCGTGGCAGCCTTTGCAATTGCAATCAGAAGATTGCAGGGAAATCTTGGTGGTTTTGACGGCAAGCGCGGTTTGGCCGTAATCATGAGATACACTCTTCGGTTGCTTACCATTCAACAATTTCAGCGTGCTACCGCGCTGATGTGTGCGATGGAGAACTTGAGAAGAGCAGACACTGCGAAATGGGGTAACACACCATTCACTATCGGGTTATGGGTCGGTAATCGTGTAACGCCTGGCACTACAGAGGAATCTCATGCCTCTATTCAACGCTTCAGAGACGGCCAACGCTTCGGTAGCAATTCCCCTGCACAATTTACCAACTGCCCCTGGTGTGGGTCTGCAATAGCCGAAGGGCGGGATATCGAAGTGAAAAAAGATATCGGCCGCACTTTTATTTATTGTGGTGATATATTGGGCCACTGTGAATTTACAAGGGCAAGAGCCAACGGGATGGGTCTGCCGGTTCTGGTGGTCGATGACGAAATTTACAGACATCCGCCCAGCATTTTGATAGCGACCGTTGACAAGTTTGCCATGATGGCCTGGAGAGGTCAGGTCAGAACATTGTTCGGTCGTGTTTCGCAAGAATGTGCACGTCACGGCCTGTTATGGCCAAACGCCGAATGTAACGGGAAGCACCCCGCTAAGGGCGGGCTTCCGAGGGTCACGGTGAAAGATGTATTGCCAATAAGACCGCCAGATCTGATCATTCAAGACGAATTCCACTTGATAAGTGGCCCTCTGGGCACTATGGTCGGTCTTTATGAAACTGCGGTAGACGAACTTTCGACATGGAAGATCGGCGATAAAGCGATAAAACCAAAAGTCATAGCTTCTACCGCTACAGTTCGCAAAGCCGATGACCAGGTGAAAAACGTTTTTCTCAGGCATGTCGGAGTGTTTCCGCCTCATGGTTTGGACGTCGAAGACAACTTCTTTTCCGTTCAACGCTCGATAGCTGAAAAACCCGGTCGCAGATATATGGGAGTCTGTTCCCCGGGAAGTTCAAGGCCGGCGGTACTCATCAGAGTCTACGTTGCTTTGCTCACTGCAGCCCAGGCACTTTTCGAGAGATTTGGGCAGGCAGCAGATCCTTACATGACCGTTGTAGGGTATTTCAACTCTTTGAGAGAGCTTGGTGGAATGAGACGATTGGCTGAAGACGACGTTCAGACCCGTGCTTATAGAGTTCAAATGAGTGAAGTGAAGCGCCCGGGTTTGCGGCAAAGATCGGTTAAAATCGTGGATGAGTTGACTTCGAGAGTATCGAGTAAAGACATACCCGAAAAACTGGATCAGCTCGAAGTTAGATTCAATGCCACGCTTGAAGGACATAAGTTCGTTTCGAAATGGAACAGTGGTGAAACACGTGCGATAGACATCGTTCTCGCAACCAACATGCTTTCGGTCGGAGTTGACGTAAATCGATTGGGAATAATGGCGGTGAATGGCCAACCTAAGAACACTGCCGAATACATTCAGGCGACGAGCCGTGTAGGTCGTTCTTATCCTGGTCTGGTTTGCACAGTTTTTACCTGGTCCAGGCCTCGCGATCTTTCACATTACGAAACATTCGAGCATTACCATTCCACTTTTTACAAACACGTTGAGGCTCAATCGGTGACCCCATTCGCACCGCGGGCGCTCGACAGAGGTTTGACCGGCGCCCTGGTGAGTTTTGTTCGATTGAGCAATGAAGATTTGAACCCCAACATCGGTGCCATGGAGCTTAAAAGCGTTTCTTCGCCTGAAGTGAAGATGGCCAAAGAAAGTCTGACGGATAGAGCTGGCAAGGCCATCGATAAAAAAACCGCGAAATATGTTGAGGGAATGATTTCTGATCGATTCGACCGCTGGGTTAAAGAGGCTGCAAAGCCCGGTAGAATATTGGGATATGAAACCGAACGGCGACAAGGCGTCATTGTAGCTTTGCTGAAAAAGCCTGGAGGTTCGACCTGGAATGAATTCACCGTACCAATGTCTATGCGTGAAGTCGAGCCGGGAGTCAATTTGATAATGGATGCTTCTAATTTACCTGATGCACTGATAGCTTGGAAAATGAAGCCGAAGAAAGAGCGAGACGGGGGTGAAGAATGAGCACTTATCCTGTTGGGCAGGTGAGACCCAGCCAGTTGTTATGGACCTATGGCCCTGGCGCGTTGATAGATTTGCCAAATTTGTCGGTGATAACTATGGGGCTCGATAAATGGGAGGTCGATAGATGTATTCCTGTTGAAGAAGCTCGTTTGCTCGAAGCTGTTCGCAGAAAGCTTGGCCCTCAAGTAACACATCTTAGAATGCCTCCTTTTCAAAAAGAAGACGGTGTAGATCCTTTAACTGCAGAAGCAAAGCTGGGAGTGCCCGTCAGGCCTTTCCCCCGCTGGCTGCGTTGCGTAAAATGTGGTCTGTTGGCTGAATATGATTTAGGGCTTTTCAGCATCAAGGCAAATCCTTACCGTCCGGAACAGACCCATTTCGTTCATACCAATTGCCCTAAGGGCGGCAATGCAGATGCTGTGCCAGCACGTTTTCTTCTGGCGTGTCGGGGTGGGCATCTTGATGATTTTCCATGGCATTGGTTCGTTCATGGTGGCCGATCTGATTGTCGTGGGACGCTAAGATTCTTCGAGTCGGGCGCTTCGCTGCAAACCGAAAATCTCTGGGTGAAATGCGATGAATGTAAGGCCGCAAAACAATTGGCCAAAGCTTTCGGGAAGAGTGGCAAAGAAAATCTTCCCGCTTGCCGAGGCCGCCACCCACATTTAGATTCTTTTGCCGAAAATTGTAAAGAAGAGCCTCGCGCAGTGCTTTTGGGGGCTACGAATAGCTGGTTTCCGGTTACACTATCGGTTCTTGCCATACCTCTTGAAAAAAACCAACTGTCGCAATTAATTCTAGATGGTTGGGAATTTTTCTCAGATACCAGTTCGGTAGAAGAGGTTAAAACGATCGTAAAGACCTTGGCTAGAACGAGCAGTGTGCCAGGTATCGATAAGTATTCGACCGCAGAGGTTTGGGAAGAAATTCAAAAACGAAAACAAGGAAAGGCTGTAGAAATAATCACGGAAGGTGACATCAAAGGCCCCGAATGGGATGTTTTGATTTCGCCAAACCCACCGACCGATTGGCCTCATTTTTTGAGTAGAAAGGTTGCAAAACCACAAAAATTCAAAGACTTGTTAGATTCTGTTCTGCTATTGGAACGATTGCGTGAGGTCAATGCACTGGTCGGTTACACGCGTGTCGAAGCACCTGATGAAACGGCCGAAGAAGACGAAAGACCGCCGATGGCCAATCTTTGTAAAGGAAAGCCAACCTGGGTTCCAGCCAGCGAGGTTCATGGCGAAGGTATATTCATTCGTTTTAATGAAAAGGCTGTTTCGGCCTGGGAACAAACGTCAGCCGCGCAAGAGCGAAAGAAAAAAATCGAACGAGGTCACCGAGGCTGGCGAAATGCCAGAAAACTCGACCCTGAAGTCGGTTGTCCTGATGTAAGATATACCATGCTGCACACGTTCGCTCACCTCCTCATAAGAGAATTGGCCCTGGAATGTGGTTACAACTCGGCCAGCATTCGTGAAAGAATATATGCCAAAGCCGGCGATACACCGATGGCTGGAATCTTGATTTATACAGCCGCCGCCGATTCAGATGGCACTCTCGGCGGTCTGGTAGAACTCGGAAAGCCGGAGCACCTTGGCCGTTTGATGGAACAGGCGTTGAGCAGAGCGGTGGTTTGTTCTTCAGACCCTCTTTGCTCGGAACACGACCCTGGTGAAGATCGTTCTCTACATGCAGCGGCTTGCCATGCCTGCTCATTCGTCAGTGAAACTTCATGTGAAAGAGGTAACCGTTATTTAGATAGGGCTCTGTTGGTAAAAACCTTTGAATGCAAAGATGCCGCATTTTTCAGGGAGCTTACCCAAGATTATTACTGTGTCGCTGATGTGGTCGCTTCGTATGATTGAATGGTTCTTCTATGAATGATTCACTATGGAATGTGATAGCGAGTCTCGGGATGGAATTCCATCCCGAGCGTGTCGAGCAGATTGCTGATAAAATAGCGAATATGCATTCTCTTCTAGATTTTCAGCAGGTTCGCAATGCGATTGGATCGTTGGCGAACAAATCGGTGTTGTTCTCGCTCGAATCTGAATGGAAAAAACAACCCCAAATCACCCCGGCTGAAATTGCTGCGGCTCTTCGCGCTGCTTCAGTTACCGCTGCCATCATGGAAAAACGGGAGTCGGTCGAAATGGTTTGGACAGGTCCTTTTACCGGGTTGGTTCCTTCCCGGCACACAGAGCAGGTTTTGCTGGAGGTTGTAGAATCTGCCAGGTTCAGCCTGTTCATCGTGAGTTACGTCGCTTATGATATCGATTCTGTCATGAAATCATTGATCGATGCCATCGCGAGAAATGTTCAATTGAATGTTTTGCTCGAATCATCGAAATCTCACGGTGGCAATATAGACATGGATTCGATAGAGCTTTTCAAAAAAGCCATTCCAGAGGCAAATCTGTATGTGTGGAATGCAGAATCGAAGGGTTCTGCTAAATGGGGCTGGTCTGTTCATGCAAAATGTGCTGTAGCAGATGGAAAACTGGCCTTCATCACCAGTGCGAATCTTACCAGGGCTGCAATGGAAAACAATATGGAGTTGGGGGTCCTGATCCGCGGTGGTAATCTGCCTGAAAATCTGGATAATCACCTGCACGCACTCATTACGACTGGGGTAGTTTCAAAAATTTGATGGACACCGTAGACAGCGGTGGTTTTAAAAAATTGGTCAAGGATTTAAGTGATGAATCAGTATAATTATAAAAACAGGAGCCACAACATGCCATTCACTAATTTTGCCAAAATTGCTCTGACCGCGTGCTTTGCCATGGCCGCCGCCGCTATACCGGCCATGCCGCCCGAAATACGGCTGCCGGAATGGCAGAATACCAGAATCGATGTTTCAGAGTGGAAGCCAGAACAGAAACTGCTCACTTTGAGGGTAGATATTCAGGCAACCGGCGTGCAGCTCGAAAAGATTGCTTCAAAACTGCACCTGCCCGCCGAACTCAGCGTCAATGCCGGCACCCACGAACGCCCGCTTCTTAAGAAGGGCGACCGGGTCATCTTTTTGCACAAATTCAGCGTCAAACCAGAATTTGCAGGCTGGGCCGAAATCGAACTGACCGCCCTGCCCTCCCCCGAAGATCTTCTGGCGCTGATCAAGAGCCAACACGCCAACGAACCCGCAGCAACTGCCATTCTGACGGCAGAAGTCGAGAATATCAACCAGCCGTTGAATTTCGGCCAATCGCTTCCCTTGCTGGTTCGCGATGATATCGCATTGTGCACGGCAGCCGAAACCGCCCTGAAACCTGACTACAGGGTGCAAGACCGGCAATACTATCTCTGGTACCCCGAAGCTGGCTTTGGCAAAGGCCTGACCGCCGAGGGGCTTAAAACTTTCGCCGGGGCGTTGGCTACGGGCAATCTTAAAACCGCTGAAGCCGCCGGTAAGATGCTGATTAAAAAGCTTGAAAGCAGCAAAGAACCCTTAATGATGGCGAAAAACGAAAATGAAAGCTTCTCGATACCGGCGGCCATTGCCTGTGAACTGCTCAAGGCTGACCTGGTTACCTTGCGGGCGGCAGGCAACAAAGACCCCGAACAACTCGAAAAACACATTGCCACCATGAAACCCGGTTATACCAGGCCATTCATGATGTTCAACCTGGCCGGCATTTATGAAAGCCTTAAAATGAGCGAGCAGGCGCGGGTCTGGTATGAAAAGGCGCTCAGCGAATTGCCCGCCTGGCCGCTGGCAGCCACCCGCCTGAAAAATCTTAAAAAATAAACGCCTATAGAAACGTTCAGGAGGAAAACTGATGCTGTGGTTTTTTGCTTTTTCGGCGATCGGCATCGCCATTTTTGCGTTTTTTCTGGCCCTGAATCGTCTGGTTAAACTGCCGGTCACGCAGATGATCGGCGGCACGGCATTGCTTAGCCTGTGCGGGTGGCTGGCCACGCGCATCTAAACGGCAGTCAGCAAAACAGGGCGAGCGGCCCGTGCGCTGCCAGATCAACTGCCCGGCATAAGGGTAGCTGATCTGGCAGAGCTTAAGACCTGGCGCATCAGCCAAGATTGTTGGCCTGCAGCCAGCGTTCTGCGTCGAGAGCCGCAACGCAACCCGTGCCGGCAGCGCTGATTGCCTGGCGGTAATGTGGGTCAGTGACATCGCCACAGGCAAACACCCCTTCGACCGAGGTTGCCGAAGACGGTGACGCAACTTTGATGTAGCCTTTGGCATCGAGTGCCAGAGCGCCCTTCAGAAAAGCGGTATTCGGGGTATGGCCAATAGCCATGAACAGGCCCTTGCAAAGATAATCGCTGAGTTCGCCACTTTTTAAGTTTTTGAGTTTAATACCCTCGAGGAACTGGCTGCCATAAACGTCTTCAAGCACTGAATCAAAGACGATCTGAATCTTCGGGTTATCAAAAGCCCGCTTCTGCATGGCCTTGCTGGCACGAAATTCGTTGCGGCGATGAATCAACAGCACTTTTGAGGCGAACCTGCTCAGAAAAATCGCTTCTTCAATTGCCGAATCGCCACCACCAATAACGCCGATCACCTGGTTGCGAAAAATCGGAAGCGCCCCGTCACAGGTTGCACAAGCCGAAACACCCTTGCCCCAGAACTTTTTGACGCCTGGCAGATCAAGTATCTGAGCGCTGGCGCCCGTCGAAATTATCACGCAATTGGCGGCGATGGTACGCCCCGAGGTCTTGAGCGTAAAAGGGCGACTCGAAAAATCTACCGATTCAATGTCTTCCATGATGAATTCAGTGCCAAAGCGTTCGGCCTGCTTCTTCATGCGACCGATCAGTTCTGGCCCATCAACCCCCTCAGGAAACCCGGGGAAATTTTCTACTTCTGTAGTGGTCATCAGCTGCCCGCCCGGCTGGCCGCCTGTCATAAAACCTTCGACCACCAGCGGCTGCAAGTCAGCGCGTGCCGAGTATGTTGCCGCTGTAAGGCCAGCAGGGCCTGAACCGACGATTACCAGTTTTTTTGCCATGATTAATCTCCTGATTTTTTTTCGATTATAGCTTATACCACCAAAACGGTGCAAAACTTTATCTCGCACGGATACTGATTTTGCTGACGCCACCGCCTGCATGTGCTAGAATTGTGCTGCATGGGCGCCTGACCACGCTGTACGCCTATAGTCGGTCTGGTTGCCCGAAATGAAATCAACGGAGATACCGATGAAAAAGAATGCATGGTTGCTGTGCTTCATTCTGCTGGCCGGTTGTGTTTTTAGCGCCTTTGGCGGCGACAACGCTGATCTGACGCCCGAAGAAGCCTTCGGCAGAATCTTTGCCAAAGACAGCACCGGGGTCGCGGCCATGTTTGACCCGGGCTTTCTTAAACAGGTTTCTGAAGCTAAACTTCAGGAAATCGCCAAATTTTATACAAATGAAATTGGCGATTTTAAAAAGGTCGAGACCCTCAAAGAGGGCTATACCCTGCATTTCGCCAGTGGCACCGTGCCGTCACGCCTGAAGATCGATGCCAACAATCGTATCAGCAGCCTGTGGTTTGGTGTTCCGGAAAAAACCAACGACAGTTTTGCGGCAATCAACGAAACTTTTCAGAAAAGCCCTGACCGAACGTCGGTATGCATTCTGCGTTACCCGGCGACAGTTGCCGGCGAAACCCTTGCGAAAGCCGCTGATGACAAACTACAGCCTGAGGTGGTTATCGAGCTGAACGCCAGCCAGCCGATGGCAATCGGTTCAAGTTTCAAGCTTTTTTTGCTCAGGGCGCTTGAAGACGAAGTGCTCGCCGGGCAGCGAACCTGGCAGGATATCGTCGAACTGCGCGAAGACTGGAAGTCTTTTCCAAGCGGCATTCTTCAAGACTGGCATGCCGGCAGCCGGCACACTCTCGAAACTCTTGCCGGCCTGATGATTTCGTTGAGCGACAATACCGCCACCGACCATGTTTTTAACCTTCTCGGGGCCGAAACCATACGCAAGTATTTTCCAGAAAGCTGCCGGGATGTTCTTAACACCAGCCAGGTGCTGAAGATGAAATTTTTCTTCCCTGGCAAGGCGGCTGATTTTATTAAGGCAGATGCAGCCGGCAAGACCGCGATTCTGCGTGAAATCGATGCCATAACTCCGGGTTCAATCGCCTCATATTCGTCGATTTATAGCGTAAAAAACCCTGTGTTGATCGACGAACTTGAATGGCATATCACGACCCGCAAGCTTTGCGAAACCATCTATACCCTGCGCGACAGCAAAATTATTCGCATTAACCCGGCTTCAGGCCTGGTAGATCGCGCCGACTGGCACTTTGTGGGCTTTAAGGGTGGCAGCGAGCCTGGGGTTCTTAATTATACCTGGGTCTTGCAGAAGAAGCCTGACAGCCCGGTTTACACTGTTTCATGCACGGCCAATAACAGTTCAAAGCCGATTGACAATGATGTTTTCAATGTGGCGGTCACCAGAATCCTGAATCTGCTCAAGAGCGAAAAGTAATCTTTGTTTGCCGGTACATTGACGGTTGGCCGTTTGATTCTTATACTTTAAGAAAAATCGACAATTCCGGCCAACCTTTGGAGGTCGCTATGAAAAAATCTGTAAACGTTTCTAAAATCTGGGCAGCGGTAGCAAGCGTGGTGCTGATGCTGGTTGTAGTGCAGATGACTTCAGCCACCAGTATCCCGCAGCAGGTTGACGAGCTGCGCATGAAGTATGAACGCCTGTATCAGCAATACACTCAGGCGCTCAGCGACGCCAAAAGCAGCACCGCTGCCGAACTGGGCAAAGAAGTCGCGGCCGCCAAGCGTGCCTACGAAGAAGCACGCGCCAATCTGACCCCTTCCCAGAAAACCCAGCAGAAAATCAAGGATACGGCCAACAAGGTTAAGGATAGCGTTGACAAGCTGTTCGCATCTGGCGACAAGAACGAAACCGCAACTGTCACCGCCAGCAAAGAACTGCCGGGCTACGACAATCTCAAAATCAACATTGACGGCGACAATTATTGCGGCCAGTTCGCGATGACCTCGGTGCTGAACTGCATGGGCATCAATAAAGATGCGCAGCAGATTTATAAAGATACCAACCCGGCCGGTATTTTTACCGGGCCGCCGACCATTATTGAATACCTGAACATGAACGGCGTTGATGCCTCGCAGAAGCAGAATGCCAGTATCGCTGATCTGACCCGCCGCCTTGATGCAGGGTTGCCGGTTATGGTTCTGGTTAATTCGGGTGGCGGCGTGCCGCACTGGGTTACGATCTTTGGTTATAACAGCGATGCCAGCGGCAAGGTTGTTTCTCTGAAGCTGCGTGATTCATACTGGGGCACCAGCAAGGGCTATGAGATTGATATCGAAACCTTCAAAACCGCCTGGAACGACCCGGTTGGCAACAAGCTTCCGAACAGTCTGCTTGGTTATTCAAACCTGATGATCGATATAAAGGGCACCAAACAGCCCGACCAGTCACCTTCAGCGCTGAATTTTAATTTCAACACCGCCATGGAAGACAACATGTCGAGCGGTATCAACGATGTAGTCAACGGGTTCAAGCGTATTGCGCCTATGCAGCTGCTCGGCGGGCTCACCAAGTGCGTGCTTGGCATACCGGGCACCGTGGTTGGCATCACCGGCAAAGCGGTTACCAAAGGCGGCGATATGGTTATCGACTGGGGCAAGAAAAAGCTCGATCAGGGCGGTTTCGGCAACACCCTTCTCGGTGGCACCGCAGTAGTAGGTGGCAGCGTAGTGAAAGCAGCCGGTTATGTTACCAAAGCAGCCGGGAACGCTCTCTCAAGCGTGGCAGCGATTGCCGGTAACTTCACCAAAAAACTTGGTTACGTGTTTGCCAGATAAGCTTGTATCAAATCAAACTGATTAATCAGTTTGAACCTCAAATGCGCTGCCCGGGCAGTTAATAAACTGGCGGCAGACAGGTGACAAATGGGCATTTTTTCGACACTGTCTTCAATGTATGTGCTGTTTGCCTTCGCTTTTCAGTCGCTGGCGCTTGGTTTTGTCGGCTATGACAGTCGTGGGCGCTCAAACCGCGCGTTATGGTTGCTGGCTACGCTGCTGACCGGGCCGATCGGCCTGCTGATCTACTTTTTCAAGGGCCGCGCCAGCTAGAAGACTCTGATAAAAAGCCGGGTTGTCGTTAAAGACAACCCGGCTTTTATTAAATTGCCAGAATCTTATTTTTTTTGTTATGCCGATTGGGTTTGTCTTTCTAGACGTTCTGCCAGCCAAAGCTTGATGATGGATTGTCTGGTTACATTTAGTCGCTTGGCTTCTCTATCAAGTGCTTCAATCATCCATCTGGGAAAATCAACATTTACTCGTTTTTGGTCGCGCGTTGATCTTCTAGCCTTGGTTAGATCAAGGTTCTCTAAAATGCTTTCACCATCATCGAAAGTTTCATCAAATTTTTTCGCTTTCATACAAATCAACCTCTTCTTTTCTGGATCTTCGAACTGAGATAACCCTGATATTGCCTTGCCGGTAGGTTATTATTGCTGACCAATGCTTCTGATTAATTCGACCTATTAACAAAAACCTTGGCTCATCAGAGGTTTTTGCAGGAATCTCTAAAAGATCTGCATCATTCCATAGCTTTTGCGCCTGAACAAAGTCTATTCCATGCTTTTTAAGATTTGATATGCTTTTTATCTGGTCGAATTCAAAAGAATTCATATATAATAATTATACCTTTTCTATACCAAAAGTCAAAAATAAGCTATGCCTTTTCTGCCAATTTGCATTAAAAAATCATCTGCATCAACTGGAGTTTTTTAACTTTGGTATTTTTTTCTTTCATCGGTTAACATTTAATACAAAGAAAACAAGGAAAGGTGCAACCGATGGGAAAGAACAAACTTATCAGGCTGCTGGCCTGCATGTTGGTATTTTCTCTTGCGACAGCTTCAATGACAACTGCCAGAACCGGTTACCGCGAACCCGCAAAAAACATCACAAGAATCGTCGACACCCCTAACCCGCCACAGATCAGCGTTAGCCCGGCTGGTCGGCACGCACTGCTGGTTGAATACACAACGCAACTCAGCCTCGAAGATCTTGCCGAGCCGCAGGCTAAACTTGCCGGCATGCGAATTCTGACGCGCTACAATATTCCGAAGCGCAGCTACTTCGTGCAAAAGCTTAACCTGCTCGACCTTGGCACCGGCCAGGTCAAGCCGATCACGTTGCCAGAAGGCTCCAGATTCGGGTTTCCAACCTGGTCGCCCGACGGCAAACTGCTTACCGCTGCCTGGTATAAACAGGGCGGTTCAGAAGTCTGGGTCTTCGACCCCTTCAAGGGAACCAGCAAGCGCCTGTCGCCCGCACGCCTCAATTCGGTTTTGATCGGGCCGGCGTGGTGGAGCCGCGACAGCCGCCATCTGTTTGTGCCACTCTGGCCCGAAAAGCGCGGCCAGCCGCCTGAAGCGCCGCTGATCCCTGAAAGCCCCGAGATTCAGGAAACCCACGGCAAGGTCTCTCAGGTCCGCACCTACCAGGATCTCATTCAGACCGATCACGATGAGCGACTTTTCGAGTATTTCGCCACCGCGCAGATCTATCGTTTCGATGTCAAAAGCGGCAAGGGCAGCAAATTTGGCAAACCCGGGCTGATCAGCCATATCACTACCTCACCCGATGAAAAATATTCGCTGGTAAAAATTCTCGAACAGCCCTTCTCGCGCATCGTGCCGGTTAATCTCTTCGCGCATCGTTACGAATTATGGGATGCCGGCGGCAAAGCCCTCAAGGTGCTCGCCAGCATTCCGGCCGGCGAAGAAATCCCCATCGAAGGCGTCAAGGAAGGCATGCGCAGCCCGTTCTGGCAAAAGCTCAGACCCGCGACCCTTTGCTGGCTCGAAGCCCTCGACGGGGGTGACCCGAACCGCAAGGTTGATTTCCGCGATGTGGTCAAGGCGCATGACGCACCTTTTGCCGACCAGCCACGCGAAATTATCAGGCTGCCGATGCGCTATTCAGGTCTCGATCAGCTCGACCGCGAGAATCTGGCCCTGGTCTGGGACTACGACCGCGACACCCGCTGGATCAAAGGGCGCATAATCGACATGAGCCGCACGAATATTGCTTCTGAAGCTAAAGTTCTCTTTTCGCGCAATTATTACGACCAGTATCAGGATGAAGGCAACCTGGTTTATCGTGCCCGACCAGACGGCCAGACGGTCGCGATTCTCGAAGACGACGCCTGGATATATCTTGAAGGCAAAGGTGCCAGCCCTGACGGTTTCAGGCCATTTCTGAGAAAGCTGAACATCGAAAGCGGCGCCCGCCAGGAACTCTTCAGATCTGGTCTGGATGCCTACGAAAGCTTTCTTGAGTTTGCTGACCCCGAGCGCACCACCATGGTCACGGCCCGTGAAGACGTTGAGACCCCGCAGAATTACTTTGTGCGCGGCATTTCTGCGGGCCAGGCCGGCCCTTTCAAGGCTCTTACCAGCTTCGCACCTCCTGCACCCGAACTGGCCAAAGTGCGCAAGGAACTCATAAAATACCAGCGCAACGACGGCGTGCCCTTGAGCGGCACTCTCTATTACCCGCTTGACTATCGCCCGGGCCGGCGTTACCCGACAATCGTCTGGGCATACCCCCGTGAATACACCGATGTCGATACGGCAGGCCAGGTGCGTTCGGCAACCAACCGCTACGCACGCATCAGCGGCACCTCGATTCTGTTCTTTGTGCTGCGCGGCTACGCTGTGCTCGACAATGCCGAGATTCCGATTGTTGGCGACCCGCTCACTGCCAACAACAACTTTGTCGAACAGATGTCAGCCGGCGCCGAAGCCGCGGTCAATAAACTCGTTGAACTGGGCATCGCTGATCGTGAACGAATCGGGGTCGCCGGGCACTCGTATGGAGCCTTCATGGTCGCCAACCTGCTGGCTCACACCGACCTGTTCGCGGCCGGCATCGCACGCAGCGGGGCATACAATCGCACCCTGACCCCGTTCGGCTTTCAGGGCGAGCGCCGCACCTTCTGGGAAGCCCCCGAAATTTACACCCAGATGTCGCCATTCACACACGCCGACAAGATCAAAAAGCCGCTGCTGATGATTCATGGCGAAGAAGATCCGAATCCGGGCACTTTTCCGATTCAGAGCCAGCGCATGCTTGGCGCGATCAAAGGTCACGGAGGCACGGCACGCATGGTAATCCTGCCCCACGAAGGCCATAGTTACGAAGCCCGCGAATCGATTCTGCACACCCTTACCGAGATGTTCGACTGGTTCGACAAATACGTCAAAACGCCGAACAAAGCAAAATCAGCTGCCGGCGAATTATTGAATAGCGGAAAAACGAAATAGAATCCGCTCAAAAGACCGGTCTGCCCGTCTGGCGGCGCCTGCCACCAGACGGGCTTAACAATCAGGGCAGGCGAATCAGGTTAACAGCCACCGCCTGATCCTGGTTAGAGGTAACTATAAATCGGTAGTCTGAACCAGGCAACGAAGCAGGCTGCTTAATAACATAAAAAGCGGTGGCACCGGCGGCAACCGAAACTTCATCAGGGAATTTCGCGTCATACTGCATGACCTGGTAGATAGTATTCAGCTTCAGCGCTTCCTGGTAACGAAAGCGTGCCTCGATCGAATTAATATCGACAAGACCGGCGGTGCGCAAGCCTTCATTGACCACAGCGAACTGCCAGTTGTTCACAAGCGAGGCAAAGTTTCCGGCGCCCAGAACGTTATTCAGGTTAGTCATGCCAATCGAGGTGCTCTGCACGATCGACTTTATTTTGTCCGCACCATATTGTTCAAAGATATAATAAAGAAACAACCCCTTCTGGCCATAATGCGCAAATTCAGAAGCCCAGCCCTGAATCGCAGCTCCGGATGGGCTGGTGATCCAGTGATTGAAGCGATTGTCATTACCGGCGAAGTCGGTGACGAGGTTGCCACCGCCACTGTTGCCGGCATAGGTCTGCTTGCCGTCCTGGCCGCGCAGCTGACGATACCGGGCTT
Organism: Candidatus Rifleibacterium sp.; assembly: GCA_035352635.1. Lineage (GTDB taxonomy): Bacteria > Muiribacteriota > Ozemobacteria > Ozemobacterales > Ozemobacteraceae > Rifleibacterium. The sequence continues at coordinate 1,417 of DAOPYA010000056.1, read as the reverse complement.
CGGCGCAGACGCACAGGCCTTCATCCAGCCATACGTCTTCCATTGAGGCGCTGCTGTTCAAGACCCCGCCGGCAAAAACTTTGGCGCTGAAGTTTATAGCATGCTGCATTTCATGGGAAAAGGTTTCGCGGGTCGCTGCCAGCCAGCGTTCGCGCTTTATGTTATAGCTGGTGGTCAGGCCATCAACCCATCCGGCAGTCGGGCTCCAGATGCCGATCAGATCGCGGTTATTATTGTTACGCGCCGAGACCGGCACCATATCTTCAGAATTAAAGAGACCGGCAAAATTAAGTTTCGCGTAAACCGGTGAAATCATGATCGACAGACAGCCATCGCCATCGACGTCGCGAACCTTGCCGTAATTCTGTGTCATAAACGGCAGAATGTATTTTTCGAGTTCTTCGGAAAAATGATCGAGGTCGGCGCTGGTGACGGCGTAAATTCCGTCTTTTGCGCTCAGGCCAAGGTATTCTTCCTGGTCGATAAAGATTTTATAGAGATTGTCTTTTTTTCGTTCGAGTTTGAATTTTCGGGTTATATAATTAGCGCCTGAGCCATCTGAAACCAGTTTAATATCAACGATATCGCCAACTTTTTCATCGGCGTGGCTGGCGCCCCGCAACGAACCGCGCATGCCAGCACCCTGGCGAACTGCCAGCATTGTGTTCCGGCGCAAGACTTCCTGCAGGCGGCCCTTGGCTGCGGCCATCTGCTCGAGTTCATAATCAGGGCCGACAACCTGTGAAGCTTTGAGGACCGGGGCATCTGCTGCGGGCCTGAGGGCTGCCGCAAATGAGGTGGCCGGGGCGATGCCAACCGTCTGGTTTGAACCTGAATTATTGGTGACGGTCATCAGGAAATTCGTATTCTGGCCGCTGAGCACCGGTATGGTCATGATCAGATTCTGACTGGCACTGGTTGCCGAAAAAACGCTCTGAGCGGTGGTCAGGGTCGAAACCGCCGACGGCGCCTCTTCGGTCTCGCCGGCCGGCAGAAAGGTACCACCCCCGCCGCCGCCCCCGCCACAACCGGCCGCAAACATTGTTAAAGATACGACGATGAACGCGAAAAGCGATTTATTAAACTTTGTCATTTTTCCAACCTTAATTAAAGAATGCCCTATAAGTATGCCTGCAAACCGGCAAAAATTCCAGCGTCTTAACACAAATTAACTGAAGCGCCAAAACAGCCTTGCAGAGCTGTTATCGCAGCACAGGCAGGTCATACCACCCATCTCTGCGCTTCTGACCCAACCATGAATCCGGCAATCTCGTTTCGCCATTTTCTTATTCTAAGTCATGAGCATTTGACCGCGAATTGCTGCTCGGCGCGTCAGGGCAAACGGAAACCTTTTTATCTCTTACAGCGGTATCACGGCATGTCAGTCGTTGCAACGCTCTGCGATCTTCGCACCCTC
>DAOPYA010000055.1:0-28512 GCA_035352635.1 Candidatus Rifleibacterium sp. | reverse complement strand
CCGAACGTTCTATATTCGGCGTCAGAAAAGGTTTTTTCACTGACGCCGGCCAGGGGCTTCATCACTTTGTGATAATAAGCCGGATGATCGAGAAGCAGGAGTTTGCCGACGTCGTGAAGCATGCCGGCAAGAAAAGCCTCTTCTTGAACGGCCGCCGAGGCATTGCAACTTGCGGCGATCTCTTTGCTCAGGCGGGCAACCTGCGAACTGTGCGACCACATCTGGTCGAGAGAAAGGCCCGGCAGAATCACATCGGGTGCGGCAAAAAATAGTTTTACATAACAGACCAGTGATTTAATGACATTGATACCCAGCATTACCACTGCGGTCTGTGGGTTTGAAACCTTGCGAGGCAGGCCGAAGAAAGCCGAATTAACCAGATGCAGCACCCGGCCGGTCATCGACACATCGCGGGCGATGATATCGCCGATCTCGCTCAGCGGTGTCAGGGGCGAAGCTATGGCCGCCACCAGTTCATGATAAATAGCCGGCAAACTCGGCAAATAAGGGATACCGCCGATAATGGTGATCAATTCTCTACTATTGAGAAGACGGCGCAGGCTGCCGGCCCGTTCGATCTGGCCGACCAGAACTTCACCTTTGCAGGGCTTTGCCAGAAAACGGTGCGCCGACTGGGTTGCCCGCAGCACCACCTCAGATTCGCCGTCTGGCTCACTCGACAAAACGATACGAATAACCTCGGGGTAGGCCTTTTGCACCGTCTGCAGCAGATCAGAGCCGTCTTCAAGTTCCATGTTCAGTTCGGAAATAATTACGGCCGGCCGCAGAATAACTATCTTTGACATGGCCTCGCGGGCGGTAACAGCAAACATCAGCGACCAGTCAGGCTTAAGGGCCTTGATCATGCGACGATGCCCATCATGCACGTTTTTATCAGGGTCTGCGAACAACAGGCTGAATTTAGTCATGAGGCTCTCCTGGCCATTCAGAGATTATTTTCGTTACAACGATGCGGAAGAATAATAGTAAAAACCGTGCCCGAGGTGGCATCTGACTCAACGCTGACCTTGCCACCATGCGCGTCTTCAACAATACGCCGCACCAGACTGAGACCAAAACCTGTGCCTTTACCGGCCTCTTTGGTGGTAAAACTTGGTTCAAAAATTTTCGGCAGGTTTTCGGCGGCAATACCGGGGCCGTCGTCAGCAACCACGATCTCAATCTGGTCATTGACAAACCTGGTGCGAATGCTGATGTTGCCCCGGCTGTAGGCTTTGGCGGCAATCTTTTCGCCGATCGCATGCGCGGCATTCACCACCAGATTCAATAGCACCTGATGCAGCTCATCATGCGAGGCATACAGATATGGAAGGTCGCGGGCCAGGTCGGTAGTAAACTCGGCAACCCGCTTCCATTCATGGCGCGAGATGGTGCAGACCGTATCGACACATTTATTAACATCGGTCATTGAAAATTCATGCATCGATGGGTGCGAGAAATCTTTTAAGGCCAGAACAAGCCGGGAAACCATATCTATGCCCTCATGAGACTGCTGCAGAGCCTGCTGGATCTCGGTTGTGAGATACCCGGGTTCGGCTTCGGCCTCTCTCGCGTCGAGGCAACGCCAGTCATGGTCACTCGGCATCTCGCCCTTTCTGACTCTGGCAAGCAACTGCTGATAACTCAACGACAGTTCGACCAGGTCTTTAAAAGCGGCTTTCAGAAAGGTCAGATTATTTTCGAGATAATGCATCGGCGTGTTGATTTCATGCGTAATGCCTGAAATAAGCGCACCAAGGGTTTCAAGCTTCTTCTGACCTGCTCCAGGCCCAGTTTCATTCATGCTTTCGCTCAACTTTTCTCTAGCACGCAAAACTTGTCATCTGATCTTCGCCTGTATTATAGCACGATCGCAGCGCCCGCAAATTTCAATCTGCAGCCTTCTTGAACTTGCTGATCGCGACAGAAATAAAGACAACTGCAAGGGTCACCTGAGCCATGATCGGCGTCATCAGCTCGCTCAGCCCGCTTCCCTTGCAGATAATGCCATTGATCATCTGAAAAAACCAGCGGAAAGGGTTCAATACCGTCAGATACTGCACGGCAGCCGGCATGTTTCTGATCGGAAAAAGCAGCCCGGAAAGCATAACCAGCGGCAGCATGAAAAAGAAAGAGGTCAGCAGCGCCTGTTGCTGCGTAGTCGAAACAACGCTGATGATCAAGGCGCAGCCCAGATTGCCGGCCAGAAAGATGCCAATACTGAGATACAACAGCAGCCAGCTGCCTTTAACCCCAATGTCATAAAAACCAAAAGCAGCCAGCAGCATTATAGTTGCCCCGATATAGCCAATCGCCATGTAGGGCAGCGTCTTGCCAAGAATGAATTCAACAACGGTTATCGGCGTCACCATCAATTGTTCGATCGTGCCGACTTCTTTTTCTTTAACAATGGCTATTGAAGCGAGTAGAAAGCCGATAACCACGAGCTGAATACCTATCAAACCCGGAACATAATAATACCGGCTCTCAAGATTAGCGTTAAACCAGGCGCGAGTTTCAGGCAGGTTACTCCCCGTTTTATTGTGCCGCTTCTGAAATTGAGCCAGAATCGTCGCTGAATACCCCTGAATCAGCCCCGCATCGTTACTACTGGTTCCGTCGGTAAACAGCCCGACATTGCCTTCACCACGCCGGGCATCTTCACTGAATCCAGGCGGGATTTCCATTACCGCCCGCACCTTTTCGGCGGCAAGAAGTTTTTCAGCAGCTGCAATATTTTCTGAATATCGACTTATAAAATGGCCGCTTGCGGTAAAATCGGCAATCAATTCACGCGACAGTTGTGAGTTGTCAAAATCGACAACCGCGAGTTCGACGTTCTTTAATTCAAGAACAAATGCCTGCGCCATAATCACGATCTGAATCGCCGGAAATATGAACGTCAGAACCCGCATGCGCGGATCACGAAAAAGTTCGAGAAATTCTTTGATAAAGAGTTGTTTGAAGCGATTAAGCATTGGTATCCAGTTTCAAATCAAGATTACGATGGGCGATCAGCAGCATCAGAAAAGCATAAAGCGTAAGAATCAGGGCATTAAACCAGAGAACCTCGATACCGACACCCTTCAGGTAGATTCCCCGAAGAATGCTGATAAAGTATTTTGCCGGAATGATATAACTCAATTTCTGTAGAAACCAGGGCATATTAGGCACTGCAAAGACAAAACCGCTGAGAAAAAGAGTCGGAAGGTAACCAGACATCAGAGCCGCCTGGTTCGCCAGAACCTGCTTTTTCAGGCGGATGCTCAAAAACAGGCCAAAAAACAAAGAACCGGAAAGAAAAAAGCCGCTCAGAATGAACAGCAGCGCCAAATTGCCCCTGAACGGCACTCCGAACCACCATCTGCCCACAACAAAAGCAATCAGCAGATCAAGAAAGCCGATGGCAAAATAGGGCACAACCTTGCCAAGCACCAGTTCAGAAACGGTTGCCGGCGTGCTGATCAACTGTTCCATCGTGCCGGTCTCCCATTCGCGGGCCACGGTGACCGAAGTAAGCATTGAGGCAATAATTACCATGACAATCGCGATCACTCCCGGAACAATTACATTGCGGCTGCGCAGATCCTGGTTATACCAGACACGGTTGTATAGGTTGATTCTGATGGGGGTGCCCGGCTTAGAATCCTTTGCAATCGATGTTTCGATGGCTGCCCCGGCAATCAGGCCTATCGCCCTGGCGTAATTCAATGCGAAGGTGGCTGTATTGGCGTCACCACCATCGACGATCACCTGGGCGGCAGGTTCCCGGCCACTTACAACGTCTTTTCCGAAATCAGTCGGAATAATCAGCGCTACCAACGCTTTGCCTGAGCCAAGCGCCTGCTCTACCTCGCGATAGTTATCGGTGCGTGCGACAATAGCGAAATATGGTGAACCACTGAACAATTCAGCAAAATCGCGACTCTGAACGTTGCCTGCCTGGTCATAGAGAATAGTTGGCACATTGTTCAGATCCATGTTGAGCGCATACCCGAATAACAGCAACAGCAGAACCGGGATAGCCAGCGAAATGACTAGACTGCGCCAGTCACGCCAGACATGCAGGCATTCTTTGCGGGCAATCGCGCGAAAACGACGCCAGTTCATCCGTTATATTCCTCGTTTCTTGCGGTGGCAATGCCGACCATCGACAACTGCACGAACACGTCTTCCATGCCCGGAGCCACCTCTCTGAATGACGATTCAGAAACCTTTCCGGCAAAAACATCATGCAGTCCGGCTGAATCTGGCAGGCTGGCCGCTGCAATGTGCAGGCCGGCGCCCTGAATATACGCATCAATTACGCCCGGCAACTGCCGCAGGCGGTCAAGTTGCTCTGCCGAAATCTTTCTGTCAATCTTATAAATTCGATGCCTGATCGTGTCTCTCTTCAGCATTTCGGGTGAGCCGCACGCCATGATTTTTCCATTGTTTATGAAAGCGATCCGGTCACAGTATTCAGCTTCTTCCATATAATGCGTGGTGACGAAAACCGTAACCCCTGAATGCGCCAGGTCCCTTATCGTGCTCCAGAACTGGCGTCTGGTCAGCGGGTCAACCCCGCTGGTCGGTTCATCGAGAAAAACAATCGAGGGTTCGTGCAACAAGGCGCAGGCAAGCGCCAGGCGCTGCCGGAAACCCAGGCTGAGAATTTTTACCTGACTGCTCTCAAGGCCTTCAAGCCCGGTTATCTTTAGTGCCCAGGCGAGTTTATGATTCAGCGATTCACCATTAAGGCCGTATATACCGCCGTAAAACCTTATGTTTTCAGCAACGGTCAGATCGACATACAACGAAAACTTCTGGCTCATATAACCGATTCGTTGCTTGATTTTTTCGGATTCGCTTTTCAGATCGAGACCAACAACTGTTCCAGACCCGGAAGTAGGCAGCAGCAGCCCACAGAGCATTCTGATAGTTGTGCTCTTGCCCGCCCCGTTTGGCCCAAGAAAGCCAAAGATTTCGCCCTGTCCGACTTCAAGACTGATTGAATCGACGGCAATAAAATCGCCAAACACACGGCTCAATCCGGCGATCTTAACTGAGCTTCCGGCATTTTTGCCCTTTTCAACAATGGCAAGGTCATAAACATCTGATTTTTTTGCCTGGGTTTCTGATTCAAGATAGCGCACGAAAATGTCTTCGAGGCCAGGCTGTTCATCGGATTCCCACGCTCCGGTAATGCCTGCTGTGGCAGCGAGATCGTTCACCAGTTGCCGGGTCGCAGCAAAATCGTCTGCTTTTCTTATTCTGACGCTGTTGCCAAACAGTCTGACCCCCTGATCGCCCACCCGGTTTTTAAGTTCGCTGAAAAGAACTCTCGCTTGTTCGCTTCGCCAGACCGCAATTTCAAACCCGGACTGGCTGATAATTTCTTTGACTGTGCCGGTTTTGAAAAAGGTGCCGGCATGCATGAGGGCCAGTCGCCCACAACGCTCAGCTTCATCGAGATACGAGGTCGAAACCAGAATAGTTACACCCTTCTCGGCAAGGCTTTGAAGCATTCGCCAGAAATCTCTGCGGCTGACCGGATCGACTCCGTTGGTCGGTTCATCGAGTATCAGGAGTTCGGGTGTGTGAATTAAGGCGCAGATCAGCTGGAGCTTCTGCTTCATGCCACCCGAAAGCCGGCCGGCCAAACGTTTTTTAAAAGGGTGCATGTAGCTGAAATGCAATAGTTCGTCGATACGGCGGCTCATGCCTTCTTCGGGAACACTGTATAGATCGGCGTAGAATCGAATGTTTTCTTCAACGGTAAGATCGACATACAAGGCAAATCTCTGGCTCATGTAGGCAATGCGGTTTTTGACCGCTGCTGAGTTTTCGCCGACGGCAAAGCCGCAAATTTTAATTTTGCCGCTGTCGGGCTGCAGAATGGTTGCCAGCATTCTCAGCAGGGTCGATTTCCCGGCTCCATCGGGGCCAACCACGCCAAAAATTTCTCCGGTTTGTAGTGACAGAGAAACTGATGCCACTGCCTGATTCTGGGCAAAACTGCGACAGAGGTTCTGTGCCTCAGCGATGATCTGCATGTTTACGGTTCAAGAATTGCATCGGCAGGCATGCCTGGCTTGAATTTGTGATCTGGGTTAGCAACAGCGATCTTGATGCGGTAGACCAGTTTAACCCGCTCTTCGTGGGTCTGAACACTTTTGGGGGTAAATTCAGCTTCTTGGCTGATAAAGACAATCTGGCCCGCAAAAGTTTCACCCGGGAAACTATCGACCATGATTTTGACGGGCTGGCCGACCTTCACTTTGCCCAGGCGGGACTCGCTGACATAAACTCGCAAAAAAATCTGATCAAGATTGCCGAGGGTGGCAATGACCTGGCCCTGCCTGACGAATTCTCCGGGCTCAGCTGCCTTGGTGAGCACTACCCCGGCAATCGGCGCTCGCAGATTTGAATAAGCAAGCGCCAGTTGTGCCTGTTTGAGAGTCGCTTCTGAAACAGCGGCTCTCGCCCTTTCGCGTTCGATTCGTTCAAAACGCGTTCCGGCCATCATGAGATCGAGAGAGGCCTGCGCGGCTTTTACTGCGGCCCTGGCCCTGAGAATTTCTTCATTTCTTGGCCCTTCGTCGGCCATGCTCAGCCCCTGCCTGGCCGATTCAACTTTGGCGATGGCTTCTTCAAGGCTGGCTCCTGCTGTTTTTTCTCGGGTTCTGGCGGTCAGATAATCTTTTTCGCTGACCGCATTTTCAGCATACAGTCGGGCAAACCTGCGGTTATCTTTCATTGCCTCATCAAAAGCAGCACGATTTTTGGCAACCATGGCCTCTGCCTGCAGCAGCATTGCCTGCGCCGACTTCTTTTCCTGGGGGCGTGAGCCGGTTTCAAGTTGCTGCAACATGGCCTGTGCAACCTGAAGCTGCGCCCTGGCCTGCTCCTTTTCTTCTGTCCGGGCACCATTTTCGAGTTCAAGAAGCGCGGCTCGGTCGGCTTCATAAGCCGCTGAAGCTTTGGCTACGGCAATCTGAAATTCTTCCGGGTCGATCCGGGCAATTATGGCCCCGGATGCGAGATGCTCGCCTTCTGAACAGGCTCTTTCGATGAGAACCCCCGGGATTCTGAAAGACGTCGCCACTTCATCGATTTCAAAATTGCCCGACATCATTACGGTCTCTGATTTGTTCCGGCCGTAGCCGGTGCTTGCGAAATACGCCACCACGAGGGCCGGCAACAGCAATGCTAAAAGCATTTTTTTATTCATGAATTAACTCCCGCAACCCTTTCAATGCGCCACAAGAGGACTTCTCAATAATGTCGATACAATGTTCAAGATCAAGAATTCTGCCTGATGCAAAACTCTGCCGACCCAAAACCTTACTTTTGACGACAAAATGAAAACATAGTTGTTCACAAAGCACAAGAACTGCTTTTTGCCAGCCAATCAAACCAAATTCAGAAATCTGGCAAATTGCACAACCCATGATGACTTTAACATGATGGGCGCAGACTATATAAGAGCACATTGAGTATATTTCGCCGATTCGACGGCGTGGAAGGCCAACAGCCTGACCTGAGAAAGAGAAGCCTCATTAATGCAGTAATTTTAACTTATTGCCGGAATTTTTGTGGCGGTTAACCAAAATCTGGCGATTAAAATTTACAGTGAGAATTATTTCTCAATATTCAGTAAGAGCAAACATACATCAGAACGGGCCAGGCAACGATTAGCCCTGCCGCTTATATAAATTGGCACAAATATTGCTCAAGGCAGAATACCTTTTGCATACTGCCACTCAGGAACGCCGCAGACGGCAGTATGTCAGAAAAAAAATAACGAGGTGAGCTGTATGAAACGTAATTTTTCAAAAATGCTTTGTCTGGTATTGATCTGCTCTTTTATTTTTTCCTCTCTTCCGGGTGCTGAAGCAGGTTACAACAACCTGGTAAATGCGATTTATTCTGATCTCAATTCTGCCAGCAACATCGTTTGCGGCGGTTACGCATACACTGAACTGCAGAACGCCAGACCCTATCTCAGCCACGCTGAACGCCTGCTGAACAAGAACGGTGTGTCGGCATGCTTTGATCATCGCCTGCACCGGGTCATTGACCAGGCAAAGATGGAAATTCTCTGGAACAACCGTCAGGATGCCCTTGAACGCATCAACACTGCCATCAGAATGGTAGAGAACGGCACCAGGGGCAACAACCAGAGCACAAACAACCACAACAGTTACCGTGGTCGCACCGCCGCGGGCGCTCTGATCGCTGCTCCGGTCGCAATCGGAATTGGCGCTGTTCTCGCCAGGTTTTTCCGTGGTTTTAACTGGGGCCAGGTAAGCGGTGGAATCTCTACCCGCATCAATCGCCCGAATCTTCCTGGCAATATTGTCGTCGTCCGCTGACTGCTAACCTCCACACAGGCAGACAATGCCTGATTGCAGGTCTCTTAACCCCCCGGCTGCCGGTCAGCCGGGGGGTTTTTCGCGCAAGGAGAATCAGCCGGTAAATTAAGTCATAAGATGCAGCAATACAAGGTGTAGATGTGCTATACTATGCGAACTGGAACCCATAATTTAATTACCAGATTTAACCGAGGAACCCAAATTGATCAGAACGGCGCTGACGGCACTGATTTTATCGACACTGCTTCTACCAGGCGTTTCCTGTGCGCAGACACCGCGCAACCTCAATGAGATACCCGTTTTTCCGGGCAGCAAAGTTGATTATGCAATCCTCGAACAAGAGCAAAACAACTTTGACGATTCGACGACCGGCATGAAGGGTCTGCTGGCCAAGGGGCTAAATGCGGCTTCAACTCCCTCGACTCCAGATGCAGTCTTCAAGTGGTATGCAAGTCAGCTGAAAGCTGTAGTCGAAACTGGTGACGGTTATGATCCGGGGCTTTTAAAACCGGGCAGTTCTTCGCCAGTGCAGTATAGCCTGAGCTATTACGAACCCGAAGACTTCGAAAATCAGTATGAGCACGATAAAGTTATTTATGATGGCCAGTGGGTGAAGAGTTCAATTGCCTCACGCCCCAGATCAAGCAACGGCAAGGTGCTGCGCTACGCCAGATTCATCTGGGAAATGGTAAACACTGATGGCAGCCGTTCTGAGATTGACCTGACCATCGATGATGCCAGTTTTGATTACGAAAAGAAAATCTATTCTCCCCGCACTTCGATTGTTTCAACCTTCATGAACTTCACAGCCAACGCTGAGACCACCGAAGATGGCGAAGGCGACGACACCGAAGAAGACACCAGCGAAGATTAAGTTAGTTCAATAGAGCCACTGGTTCTTTCAACAGGGAGCGATAAATGAAAAAATGCACAATTACGCTGCTGGTGGTCATTCTAAGCTTTTGCACTCTCTGTCAGTCTGTCCTGGCCGAAGAAAGCCTGTTGCTCATGGCAGGGGCCGCGTCGGCGCCGGTTATTGAAGAACTTGCCAAAGCTTTCGAAGTCAAAACCGGGGTTCGGGTGCATGTTAATATCGGCGGTTCCGGAATGCTGCTCTCACAGATAAAACTGACCGGCAAAGGCGATGTCTATTTTCCTGGCTCGATCGATTTTATCGAACAGGCAAAAAAAGAAAACCAGATCGATGCAAGCACCATTACCCCGATCGTCTATCTTGTGCCGGCGATCAATGTTCAACGCGGCAATCCCCAGAACATCAAAAACCTCAAAGATCTCTGCCGACCGGGCTTGAAGGTGGCGATTGCCAACCCTGAATCAGTCTGCCTCGGAGTCTTTGCCACCGAACTGTTCGAAAAAAATCTGAGCAGTGCCGAGATTCAGGCGCTGCGGCAAAATCTGGTCACCTACACCGAAAGTTGCGAAAAAACCGCGACCGCTATTTCCCTGAAGGCTGTTGACGCGATTATTGGCTGGGGGGTTTTTGAACACTGGAACCCCGAGCTGATTGAAACCGTAAAACTCAAGCCCGAGGAAATCGTCAGAATCAGTTATCTGGCGGTAGCGGTCACAAAATATGCGGGCAACCCGGCGACAGCCCGCAATTTCATTGAATTCATGAAGTCTGACGAGGGTCTGGCGTTTTTTAAAAAATTCAAATACTTCACCACATCTGCCGAAGCTCTCGAATACCTCGGTGCAGACAAACCGGTCGGCGGCGAGCCATTCAAGGTTCCCCCCACCTGGATGCACTGAGCCATTCAATGACTTTCAGACGTCTGACTATCGCAATCGCGGTCGCCGTAACCTGCATCTACCTGGTGCTGGTTGGCAGTCTGTTCACTTTTATTGATTCGGGGCGGTTGTTCACCGCTCTTGGCTCAGACCGGGTTATGTTTTCGATCGGGCTGAGCGTCAAAGCTGCTTTAATTGCCACTTTTTTAGCGATAATTATTGCTATTCCCTCCGCTTATGCCCTTTCCCGCTACAATTTTCCTGGCAAGGATCTGGTTGACATGCTTTTGGAGCTTCCGTTGATCGTCACCCCCGTGGCGCTTGGGGCGATGCTGCTGATCTTTTTTAACACCAGAACCGGGGTTGGTCTGCAGCAACACATCTGGCAATTCGTTTTTGAGTTTTCGGGCATTGTGCTGGCGCAGTTTCTCACCACCGCCGGCCTGGCCATTCGCACTATCAGAAGCACCTTTGACGCGATTTCGCCACGTTATGAAGCAGTTGCCTGCACCCTGGGGGCCACCCCGGCCCGGGCGCTCTTCACTATCACGTTGCCTATGGCTCGCAACGGCATTCTGGCGGCCACAGTTGTCTGTTTTGCCAAATGTATCGGCGAATTTGGAGCCACGATAATGGTTGCCGGTGCGATGCCGATGAAAAGCGAAACCATGCCGGTCTCGATTTTTATGCGACTTGGCAGCGCCGACATAGAGGGAATGGCAATGATGATTCTCATTCTGCTGGCGGTCGGGCTGGCGGTGCTGCTGTTTCTAAAGTTCATTTTAAGAGCAAAATATGATTGAATTCCGGCAACTCTGCGCCATTGCCGGCGTTTTTACGCTTGAGAATATCGATATCACCATCGCTGGTGGCGAATGCCATGTGGTAGTCGGGCCGACTGGTGCGGGCAAAACCTTTCTGCTTGAAACGCTCGTCGGTCTTCGTGATTTAAGCAGCGGCGAAATTCTGATCGACGGCCAACCGGTTTCGTTGCTGGCACCCCGCGACCGCAAGGTTTCTTATGTACCCCAGGACACCTGTCTGTTTCCCAACATGACCGTCAGAGACAACATTCTCTACGGAGTCCGCATGGGTGGAATCAGCCAGAGCGAAGCACAACCGTTGATCGATCATCTGATCAGCTTTTTGCACATCGGGCACCTGCTTGACCGTTACCCGGTCAAGCTTTCGGGTGGCGAGAAGCAGCGCGTCGCCCTGGCCAGAGCGCTGGTGCCCCGGCCGGCCCTGCTGGTTCTCGATGAGCCATTTTCAGCCATCGATCATTCAATGCGCGAAGACATCAGGCGTCTGATAAAGGAACTTCTCGAAGAATTCTCGACCACAACCCTGATTGTTACTCACGATCTCGATGAAGCCTTCTTTCTTGGCAACCACATTTCGATCATGATCAACGGCCGAATTCTGCAGAGCGGCAACCGCGAGCGCCTTTATTATTACCCCCAAAGCTTTGCTGCCGCGCATTTTCTCGGCATCAAGAATCTCTTTCCCGCCACGGTCACCGCAATCGAAGAAGGCAGTGTCACTATCCACTGGACCGCCATGAACAGGCACCTCGTCATCCCATGTCATTGCAGCGACAAACGCTTCACACTGCAACAATCTGTGCACTTCGGCATCCGTTCAGAAGCAGTATACATACAGCGCCCAGGCCATGAAAAAACCCTCGAAAACATTTTCGCCGCGACGGTCAAAAAGCTCTACACGCGTGGCCGCATGCACACAATCGTCGTCGAAGCTGGTGATGACAAAGTCGCGGTCGAAATCGATATTCACGATGCCGCCGCCCGCAAAATCAGCGTCGTCGAAGCTGAACCCGTGAGCATCAGCATGTTGCCCAGCTCAATTTTTCTGATCACACCCTGATCAGCAGAACTTACAAAACCCCGGCTCGTCAGCCGGGTTGCAATTTAGCCAGCTAAAGTCTACAATTACAGCTGCTGAACTGAGACGCACCTTTACCCAGTCACTCTTTATCATTCACAGGAGAAAGCTTTGTCAGCGATAACCGCCGACCTGTTTCTTGTAATTTTTGCCGGCTTGTTCGGCGGTTTGCTCGCAAGATTTTTCAAGCAACCTCTGGTGCTTGGATACATACTTTCGGGTATTATCATCGGGCCATACACTGGTGGGGCAACGGTTTCAAGTGTTGATAATATTGCCGATCTCGCTGATATCGGTGCGGCGTTGCTGCTGTTTTCTCTCGGGCTTGAATTTTCGGCCCGAGATCTGAAGCCCATCGGTCGCATTGCCTTTTTCGGCAGCACCATTCAGGTGTTTCTGACCTTTTTGCTCGGTGGTTTTATCGGTTATTGCCTGGGCTGGCCGATTATTCCATCATTATGGCTCGCAACCGCCATCGTGTCTTCGAGCACGGCGCTGATTCTCAAAACCTTGAGCGACAAAGGGCTTCGCCACACCCTTTCAGGCAAGGTCATGCTTGGCGTATCAATCGTTCAAGATATTCAGGTGATCCCTATCATGATTCTGCTCAGCAGCGTCAGCACTGCTGGTTTTGCCCTGACCGCAGTCTTTAAACCCATCGTCAGCACTGTGATTTTTGTGCTGCTGATCGCTTTGATAGCGGTTCGCATCATTCCACTAGCCCTTCATTACGTTGCCCGGCTCAATTCAGAAGAATTATTCATGCTGGCAGTTGTAACAATAGGGTTTGGAGTCGGTTACATATCATATCTGTTCGGTCTATCACTGGCTTTCGGCGCCTTTGTTGCCGGCCTGGTACTCAAAGAGTCTGATTACGCGCATAAAGCCCTTTCTGGAACGGCACCACTTCGCGACCTCTTCGGGCTGACCTTTTTTGCGTCGATCGGCATGCTGTTCGACCCGGCCTTTGTTTTCGCCAATCTCAGCACCATCATCGTGCTGGTCATCGCCACCACCGGCAGCAAAGGAATTATCCTGGCGTTGGTCGGCCGTGGTTTTGGTTATCGGCGCATTATCCCGCTCGCCATGTTCTTCGGCATGATTCCTATTTCTGAAATCGCCTTTATCGTAGTGCGCACCGGGCTAAGCATCGGCGCCATCAACCAGGAACAATACCTGGTGATTCTTAACGTCGTCATTCTCTCGATGCTGGCCGGGCCTGTATTGGCAGGGCTTTCAGGGCCGGCCTACGGCCTGCTGCGCAAATACAAACCCGAAGCCAGCATGAAAAGTGTCACTATTCCTGAATCAGGTTTCAGGGGCCATACTATCATCACCGGCGGCAGCGAAGTTTCTGAGTTCATCGCCGATGCCTTCCGCGACAAACAACTGCCCTACATCGTCGTCGAGCCTTTTTATCAGCGGTTCTGCAATCTGGCAGGCCGGGAACACCAGATAATCTTCGGTGAACCTGACCGCGAAAGCATCATGGAAAGCGCCGGGGTCAGCAACGCCAAGACATTGATCATCACAGAATCTGAACTGGTTGTCGCCGATACGGTAATCAGTGTTGCCGAACAAAAAAACCCCGAACTGAAAATTATTCTGCTGACTAATTCTCTCGAAAGAGTCGCCGACTTCACCGAACGCCCAAGAATACAGACAATTCTGCTCGAACGCCAGATCGCCGCCGACCTCGCCCGCGCCGCCGCTTCCACCGGCTGATAACAAACAGGGCTAAAGCACGCTCAGACCCGCCAACACATGGTTACCCACAGATTTCTTTTACGCGGCCTACTTCGCCGCTGGTCAGCCGCACTTTAATGCCGTGCGGGTGAGTTGGCGAACTGGTGAGAATGTCTTGAACAACACCTTCGGTCAGCCGACCGGTGCGTTGATCTTGCTTTAGAACAATCTTGACCCGAAGCCCGGGTTTAATGGCAGATCGTGGTATTTCGTTCATGGTGGCCTTTATTGAATATGCTTAAAATCAGCCACGGGTCAAAAGTTTGCCTGATTCGCCTGAACCTGGTTGTGCTTCGCCGTTGGCATTGTAGCTTTGCGCGGTCGAACCCTTGATAACGCTGTTCAACTGAGCTCTGCCCTCTTCGCGATAAGCGGCGATCTTTTCAAGAACACCGCCGGGGGCGGCTTTTTCGGCATCAATGCCATTTTTGACAAAGTCATTCAGACCACTGAATACGAGCGAATGCGTTTTATCGATGCCGGTCACGACATTGTCGGGCATTTCGCCAAGCAGATTGCGAGCCTGGCTGAAACCGGTTTCGATGGCACCGCCGATAAAATCGGCGAATTGCTGTCGGGTTGATTCACTGTCGCCGCCAGCCCTGAAAGCTGAACTCATAGAAAAAAAGCTGGTTGCCACATCAAGAATACGTCGGGCGGTATTTTCGGGCGAAAAGTATTCCTGGAGCTTGGTCAGCATATCCTGCTCTGCGGTTGTTTCAGTGACAGGGGCGTCATCAGCGGCAGGGTTCTCGCCGGTCGCAGGCGTATCAACGGTTCCTGACACATCGCTGCCTGCACCTGAAACATTCTGCATGAACTGGTAACTGGCAGACAATGAGAAGGTTTCTTCACTGGTGGTGTAGCCGTTGGCTGAATTCATCGACTTCAGAACCTGGTAGTTTGCCTGAAACTGGGCGTTGGCAAAAATAACCTTCTGGCGTGCATCTTGAGAAAGCCCGAACGTGTCGGCGTTCAAGCCGTTAACCAGGCGGTTCTGCGCTGCGTTACCATTTTTAGCACCGGTTTTGCCGGTATTATCAGCGTTGTTAAGCGATGCCAGAAACATCTGCAATTTGTCTATCATTTCAAGCCCCCAATTTATGCACTTACTGTACATTATACCCTATTTGGCAGCAATCAGCGAGTTTCAAGCTGATCGCCATAAAAAAAGCTCTGAATCGCGCAATGACGATTCAGAGCTTTTATCAAGATTTACTTTCGGGTTTTCAGTGAATCAATATAGCGCATCAGTTCTTCGACTGCGGTAAAATCTTCATCGACAGCGGCGAGAAAACTTGGCGACCCGGCCGGCATCGCCTTTGCGTCAACCTTTAACAGCGCTTTAAGAAAGCTTTCGCGCAGGTTCAACGGGCAATCCTGCCTGCAGACAATAACATCAGACGGAATGTCATTGGTTTTGGCCAGCACGATGAGCTTCTTCTGCAATTCGGGTGCGAGCGAAGTCAGCGTTGCTTCAAGGCAGGCTCCCACATCGACCTTGCCGGCCAGCACCGCACGCACCACGTTGTCATGGTTATGCAGAAACGCTACCCGTGAATCTTTGTAAGGGTTGATCTTCAGGCGAAACAGCAGATAAAGAGGGTAAAGGTAACCGCTCGCTGACTCAGGGTCAACAAAGCCGACCGTGACTCCCTTGATGTCTTCAAGGCCCTGAACCTTGCCGTTGGCCAGCGCGATAAAAACGCCGCGGTATTCAGTTCGGGTGCCGAATTTTGCTTTGGCAACCGGCATCAGCTTGTCTTTGTCGCGCCGGGCCAGATAGGCGGTCGGGCCAACCCAGGCAAAATCGATGTTTCCACGGGCCAGAGCGTCAAGAACACTCGCGTAATCTTTGCGATTCGAGACCAGACGAACTTCCTGGGCACCGGTCTCTTTTTTCAGAAAGCTCAGCAACGGCACCGCCTTGGTCATCAGTTCGCGCAGACTCACATACGGAATGCGCCCGAAGCGGATGCTCTTGGTCTTGAGGTCAATGGCCGGGCCGGGTGGCAATGGCGCCGGGCGTGCCGGCAAGGGGGGTGTTTCGACACTGCCGGCATCAGAAGGCAGACCCAACGAATCTTCGCCTGATTCGACGCTGGTGGAATCTTCGTAATAGGGGTTATCGTCGGTAATGCCCGGGTAATAGTCTTCTTCTTTGTCTGCATCGCTAGAATAATCGAGATAGTTGCGCTGGTCATCGCGGGGAAAGTCTTCCCAGGCCGGGCAGCTTTGAGGCAGCAGCAGAAGGCCAAGCAACAGTAACAGAGAGGCGATGTTCTTGATGCGCATGTTTGCTTCCTTGTCGAAAATTGTCAGATCGCCCAATTATAGCAGGCAGAGCAAAAAAAAACAGCCCGCCTGGCAAAAGTCCATCAATTCTCGGTAAGTATTATAACTCGCATTAAAAGCCACTTGTATTTAACTGATTGTCTTGAAAAAGTGGCAGCTTCGGCCTATCAGCCGGGTTGGTTTTGACCGAGAATTGCTGGCAAAACCCAGGGAGGCGAGTCTTAATTATCACAAACCTCAAGCATTGAAAAAGGCTGGTGAAAAAATGCTAAAAAACTTTCAGGCCGGCGCGTGGTAGAATCAAAAATACCCGAAAAGGAGACAGACAGTGAATAAGTATTTTCTTTTACTGTTTATGGTTTTCTCTTTTGCCATGCCGTGCTGGGCTGAAACCCCGTTCACCGAGCAGACGGTCAGGCTTCAAGACACGGCAGCGGCCGAAATGGAAGCGATCAACAAGATCGTCAAGCCTGAAACCAACGGGTTTCCGGTCACCGGCACCATAGCCGGGTGCGGCACTCTGAGAATGCGGCAGTGGCCATGGGGCAAGGTTATGACCAAATACCCGGGTGGCACTTCGCTCAATATTCTTGGTGTTTCGGGCGAGTTTTTTTATGTTGAGGTCAATGGCCAGAAGGGCTACATGCACCGCAACTATATCAATCTTCCGAATGCCCCGGCCACTTTTGCGGCACCATATTACCCGGGCGACACCCGCGAAGGCGGCTATCTGCCGCTAAACGATGGCATCGCCGCCGCAAAATCTGCCGCCAGCAGTTCGAGCAGCACCAATGCAACTTCGACCCCGACCTCGACTTCTGCCACGGTCAACGGCAACGCCCCGGCGGCAAAGGTTCCGGGCGCACCGACCGGGCAGGCAATCACCACAAAATCACCTGAATTCAAAAAGTGGTTTGACAACGCCGTTTCTACCTGGGCCGGCAAGTGGGCGTTTCCTGATGTGACCAACAAATACGGCAAAAAAGTCAGCGTCGAAGAATTCATGAAGGCTATCATATTTATCGAAAGCAGCGGTGTACATCGCAACGCCAGCGGCAAACTCACCACCAGTTATTGTGGCGCCCAGGGCTTCATGCAGTTGATGCCAGCCACCGCGAAGGGCCTTGGCGTCGATGGCACTGACCCGGCGCAGAACCTGATGGGCGGCGCCAAGTTTTTTAAAGAAGTGTTTTCGAGTCGTTACGTTGGCCAGAAATCAGGAATCGACAAGCTCGTCATGGCCGGTTGTGCCTACAACATGGGGCCGTATTCAAAAAAACTGGCCGGTTCGTTCGAAGACATGGTCAGAAACCGAAGTGGGGCGGTTGGCTATGGTCTGAAGGTTAAAATGTGCCTCGGTCTGGCCCTGACTGACCTTGAGCGTTCCTATGTTAAAGAAAAGATGTCGGGCAGCAAGAGCGTCGATGCTTATGCTGACCAGCTTTATTCTTACTCGCATGGCCTGGGTGCCTGAGGAGAAAAACCACATGAAAAAAAACTTTTTAGCACTGTTCGCCGCGTTGCTCCTGCCATTCACAGCCTCAGCCGAGGCTCTCAACGAAAAAATTGAAATAGCCACCGGCCCTGCCGGCAGGTTGATGCTGCATAAACAACAGGCCGAAGGCATGGTTGCCCGCGAAGACCGCCTGACCATCGAAAAAGACGGCAAAGCCAGCCTGGTATTTTCTTCAGAAGGCCGGGCAATTGAGCGGGTTCTGCACGCCAATCTCGACGGAACCGGCGGCGATGAACTGCTCATAGTCATGGAACTCGGCGGTTCTGCCGGGATGCTGGAGCTGGCGATGATGCAGTTTAAAGACGGCAAATACGAGCAGATCTGGGAAGAAACCGGTTTCAGTGCCGGCAAAGTTTCGCTCGCCGACCAGGACGGCGACAAGAACCCCGACATTGTCATCGAATATTTTACCGACGACACGCCACCGAAAGAAGCACGCGGCATCTACAGCTTCAAAAGCGGCAAGGTGAGCCTTCTCAAAACTCTGCCACCCGGCAAAGCCGGCTGAATTAATATTTTTGCAGCCCGGGTAAATTTTTTACCCGGGCTTTTCAATTTTAGATTCAATTAAAACCCGCTCAGTCGCACGGGCCGCTCGAGGCTGCCAAGTGACTGAAGGGGTCTATAAAAGATATCAGCAGGCAAAATCGCCGTTTCTTTAAGACTGCAATTTTGGGGGTGCAATTTTCTCTGGTTTGCAACAGAAGGTTTTAACGTTATAATGCATGGCATCAGTAGAGCCACCGCAGATTGCAATCTCAGATATAAAGCGGTGGCCGAGGCATAATAACAGGAGAGAAACCGGATGATTGAAAGTGGCTTTGCCTTCATTGCAGCCCTGCTGTTCATTGCAGCGCTGATCGTTCAGCTCGACAAGCGATTTCGCACCTTTTTCGACTACGTACCTGGCATTGTAGTGCTGTACTTTTCGGTGATGGCGTTGTCTACGCTCGGGTTCTGGAAACAGACCGACGAAATCAACTTCTATTACAACCAGCTCAAGAACAACCTGTTGCCGGTTATGATTTTTCTGATGCTGCTGCACTGCGACCTTAAGAAGATCATCAAACTCGGGCCACGCATGCTGCTCGGCTTTTTCGCGGCATCTTTCACGATAGCGGCCGGCTTTATCATCACCTACGCACTTTTTAAAGGGCATTTTGAACCCCACACCTGGAAAACATTCGCGGCCCTGTGCGGTTCATGGATGGGTGGGACCGGCAACATGGCCGCCATTCAGCTTGCCCTCGGAGTAAGCGATTCTCAGATGGGCTACACCCTGATGATGGACTCGGTCAACTACGCCATCTGGGTTATGATACTGTTGATGGCCGTGCCCTACGCGAAGCATTTCAACACCTGGACCGGGGCCGATACAAGCCAGATAGATGCGGTAGGCGCCAGTTTGATGAGTGAAAAGACCGACCAGCCGCTGCCGACTACCTTTCATGACTTGATCCTGCTTATCGGCAGCAGTTTTTTCGTCGCCGCGTTTGCCCAATACCTTGCGCCGTTGCTGCCGACCTCAACGATAGTCTCGACCTATACCTGGGTCATTCTGATCGCCACGACGGCTGGCATAGTCGGGGCCCTGACGCCGTTGGGCAAAGTATCGGGAATCTCGCCGCTCTCAAGCCTGATGCTCTATCTGATTGTCGCGCTGATCGGGTCGCGAGCCAATTTTTCCGAACTTTCGCAGGCACCGCTCTACATTTTTTGCGGTTTTCTGATTCTGGTGATTCACGCAGTGCTGATGGCAATTATCGCCAGACTTTGCAAACTCGACCTTTTCACCTGCGGCGTCGCGAGCCTTGCGAATATCGGTGGTGTTGCATCGGCACCCATTCTAGCCGCTGCCTACAGCGAAGTGCTTGTGCCAGTCGGCATTCTGATGGCCATGCTCGGCTACATTATCGGCACCGGCGGTGGGTTACTGGTCGGCAAAATTCTGTCAATGATTTAAAATATCGAAAGGTCTGGTGAAATTATGTTTAAGAAAGCCGGATACCGGCTCACTACCCTGAAGCGTCTGGCGGTTGCAGCCTGCCTGATGGCGATAACCGGCGGCGGGGTTTCGGCGGCCGAAGCTGCCCCCCCAGGCACGCAAAAACCTTTCGTGCAGTTTGAGCTGAACATACCCGGAGTCAGCGAAGAAATGCTCGACGCATCTTTCTGGCTCAGTGGTATCAAAGACCAGCACGACCTGATCATGACCCCCGGGCAGATCGAACGCTACAACCGCCAGGGTTTTCGAGACTGCGAGGCTCTCAAAGACCTGCATGTCTACCCGGGCGCCATCAGCGGCGAACGTTTGCAGCAGCTGATCAGAAAAGTCAGCACCCGCCCGAAAAGCAAGCGCTATCTCGACGGCAAAGAGGTCAGCGACGACTTCTACGCAGCCCTCGACAAGCAGCTGAATCTCGAGCAGATAAGTAACCTGACCCCGGTCAGATTCGGCATCACGGTCAAACGCACCGAAATGCGTGTGTTTCCGACAGCTGACCGGGTTTTTGCCGAACCCGCCGATTTCGAAAGCGATATGTTCATCGAGACCGCCCTCTACCCGGTCGAGCCACTGGCAATTCTGCACGAGAGCGCCGATGGAAAATGGCTGTTTGCCCAGTCATACAACTATCTCGCCTGGCTGCCGGCCGAAGCCGTGGCCTTCAGCGATCGCCAGAGTCTGTTTGAATATCTCGACACCGACAGCTTTCTCGTGGTCACGGGCAAAGGGCTGCTGACCGGCTACAACCCGCGCCGGCCAGAGATTTCTGAACTGCAGCTCGATATGGGCGCCCGGGTACCGCTCAGCCCACCTGGCGAAATACCCATGGATATCGATGGTCAGCACCCGGCCGGCAATTATGTCGTCAAACTGCCCGCCCGAGGCCCCGATGGCCAGCTCGAATTCAGAACCGGGCTGATCGCGAAATCTGAAGACGTCAGGGTCGGGTATCTGCCTTTAACACGCCATAACATCATCACCCAGGCCTTCAAGTTTCTCGGGCAGCGCTACGGGTGGGGCGGCATGTTCAACACCCGCGACTGCAGCGCTTTTATCATGGATAACTACCGGAGCATGGGCGTGTGGCTGCCGCGCAACGCCGGCGAACAGGGAAAACAGGCGATCGGCATTACCCACAGCCTGAACCCGGCCATGACCCTCGCCGAACGCCAGGCGGTTTTCGACCGGTTGCCAGCTGGTACCCCGGTTTATATGGCCGGTCACGCCATGTTATATCTGGGTCGGCAGAACGATGATTATTACATTATTCATGATTTCGCCGGCTTCAGGGTGCCCGGCCCCGACGGCAAACTGCAAACCTCAACGGCCCGCTGCGTCTTCGTCACCCCGCTGCTCGCAACCTTTCTTTCTGACGGCAAAAAGTATCTCGAAGGTATCTACGCCGCCCGCGAATTTTTCATAAAATAACCACCACGGAGACCCACCATGCATATTACCAATATCAGAACCGGCCTGATCACTATTCCGCTGCGCACCGCCTTCAAAACCTCACTGCGCACCATCGACCACATCACTTCGGTGGTGGTCGCCGTCGATACTGACACCGGCGTCAGCGGCATCGGCGAAGCGCACCCGACCGGCCCGATCACCGGCGAATCGCTCGGCAGCGTCAGAGGCGCCATCAGCGAATTCATTTTGCCCAGGCTCAAAGGCAAAGAAATCGCCAATCTTGAAGACACCCTCAACACCCTTGACGGAGCCATGGTCAAAAATACCAGCGCCAAAGCTGCCGTCGAAATGGCAATCTTCGACCTGTTCGGCAAAAAATACAATATCCCGGTTTATCGACTGCTCGGCGGCTTCAGAAACCAGATCGAAACCGACCTTACCATAAGCGTCAACAGCCCCGAAGAAATGGCAGCCGACAGCCGTATCGCCGTCGAACGCGGCTTTCGCATTCTCAAGCTCAAAGTCGGCCTGAACCCAGAACTCGATATCCAGCGCATCAAGGCAGTCAAGGAAGCGACCGGCAATGACTTCGTGCTGCGCCTCGACGCCAACCAGGGCTGGACAGCCCGCGAGGCCATCAAGATCATGAATGAGATCGAATGGGAAATCCCCGGCATCGAACTGGTCGAGCAACCGGTTGACGCCCACGACATCGACGGCCTCAAATGGGTCAAAGAAAACATCAACACCCCCGTGCTCGCCGATGAAGCCGTGTTTTCGGCCCTCGACGCCGAAAACATTATCAACAGACGCGCCGCCGACTATCTGAACATCAAGCTGATGAAAACCGGCGGCCTGCGCGGCGCCTTGCGCATCTGCGCCCTGGCCGAAACCCACCGGGTCGAGTGCTTTCTCGGCTGCATGATGGAAAGCAAGATCAGCGTCACCGCTGCCGCTCACCTCGCCTGCGCCCGCAGCATCATCACCAGATGTGACCTCGACAGCCCATCTTTATGTGCCTCTGACCCCGTGCGCGGCGGCATCGAAATCAATGGGCCGTGGCTTAAAGTCACCGAGGCCCCCGGCCTCGGCATCGAAGGGGTTGACGGCGTCATCTGGGACTGAAAAACCAAATGCACATCTGAGTCACATCTGAGTCACAAACCCGCTGAACATAAAAAAGGCTCTGGTAACGATTAAGTTACCAGAGCCTTTTATTAATCAGAAAAGGTCAGCGGGCCGGCAGTTCAGGCTTGCCTGCTACCTTGCTTTTCAGCACAGATTCGAGACTGGTGCCTTTGAGAAGCTGGGCGAAAACATCTGAGATGCTCTTGCCGCCGAGTATGGCGAGCGGCGCCATGCTTTCGGCCATTTTTTCGGCGAGTGCCTTGTCGCTGAACGACTGCAGGGCAGCGACCAGATCGGGCGATACGGCCCGGGCGCGTTCCACGACCCCGGCCACTTCGGCTTTGAGTTCATCGAGTCTGAGCTGCAAGCGTTTTTGAGCCATATCGGTCTCGAAGTTTGCCGATTCACGCTTGCGGGCCAGTTCGTTTTCTTCGATGGAATTCAGGGTTTCCTGACTGGCGAGGCGTGCGTCGAGAGCTTTGCGCTGCGATTGAACTTCTGAGTCAAGACGGGCGAGACTCAGCAGCAGACTGGCTTTGACTTCGCCGGTCTGAAGTTCGAGTTCCTGGCGTGCTGTGTCTGACTTCATTTCGGCGACCTGCTGCTTGATTTTTTCGCTCTGCTGAACGTAATCGAGGGTGCGTTTTTCTGAAGAAATGGCGAGGTTCTGCTTAACAACCGAGTGCTGCGCCTGCACCAGCAGGTTTTCGATGGCATCGTCGCCGATTTTCACGTCGAGAATTTCGAGGTCATAGATGCACATGCCGTTTTCAGTGAACTTGCGGCCGATGCGCTTGCCTTCGGGAGTTGCAACCCCCAGCACGCTGTCGCGCACTACCTTGATGTTATTCGCGTAGAAATCTTCGATCTTGTATTGTTTAACGGCGCCGCGAATCAGCGAACGCATGTGGTCGGTGAGAAACTTGACGTAATTTTCGACGTTAAACCATTTTTCGGGTTCGCCTTCGAAATTGACGCGATAGGAAAGCTTGATATGCACGCGGCACAGATCGCTGGTTTCGGCTTCGATCAGATCGGAAACCTTATTGTGCATGCAGCGCAGAAACGCTGTTTTAATGGTTTTGGCGTCGCTTTTCGGCGTTCCGGTTGATAATTCCATGGCTTCGAGAATCTGGTCGTATTCGAGCAGCACGGTCTGGGGGCCGACTACCACCTTACGCTCACCGGTTCGGCCGACCACGAGCACCGCGTAGCCGGTCCAGACGTCGAGGGCCACTGCGCCTTCGTATTTGGTATCGAGGGTTATGGTGCGCGGCTGGGTGAACGAAGAGCTGCGGGTAAAATCATCACCGGCGAACCCTTCGACTGCCGGTTCACGCATCACCGCGGCCGGGGCTGGTGCCGCCGACAGTTTGCGTTTAAGGTCGCTTTCGGTAAGAAATTCGTCGCGCCCGGTGGCTTTGGCAATGCTTTTGAGGCGGGTGTTGTAATCGAGGGCTTCCTGGTTGCCGGGGAACATCAGGGCAACCTGTTTTGGCTCAAGAAAGCGTCTGACGATGACCTCGACACGCGGGTCAGGCAGAAACATGCTCGGGCCACGCATCAGGGTAATTTTGCCAGTGAGGCGGTTGAGCACATAGCGGCCTTCGCCGGCGGGAATCGCCACCGAGTAATGCAGTTCGCGTTCGCCGTATTTGATGATGGCGTGTTCGGGGCGCGGAAAATAGATCATCTGATCTTTGCCGGTGATGAACAGTTCTTCGCCAACTTTGTGATCGACACCTTTTTCGGTATATGGGGCGATGACCTTGATGTAGATACCGCTGATTTCGTTGAGTTCGATGGCTTTAAACTTGCAGGTGCCGTTCTTTTCGATGAAGACTTCGGTCGGGCTTGGGAACACGACGGCGGGGCCTTGAATAAAGCGCTTGTTGCCATCTTCGTCGAGCAGAATGCAGTATTCGAGGCGTTCGAGGGTCACGGCTTCGCGCAGATAGTTTTCGGCACCGTCACGCACCACTTCGACGCCGGTTGGCGGAATATAGAATGACACTTCAGTGCCTTTGATGATCAGTTGTTTGCCCATTGTCAGTTCGGGCACATCTTCGCCGATTTTCGCGGC
The DNA here is from genome assembly GCA_035352635.1 of Candidatus Rifleibacterium sp. Lineage (GTDB taxonomy): Bacteria > Muiribacteriota > Ozemobacteria > Ozemobacterales > Ozemobacteraceae > Rifleibacterium. The sequence goes on along the minus strand of DAOPYA010000055.1, from coordinate 4,318 downwards.
GTCTTCGCTGCTGCCCGTCTGGGGCTTAACTACGGCTTTTTTCCAGTTTTCGCGGGCGGCGTCTTCGTCGTAGACCCGCACGATCAGATACTGGTTGAGGTGCAGGTAATGACCCTGCACGACGCGTATCATCTGCCCGGGCCACATGGCGAAATTGACCGGGCCGGGCATATTGACTTTATGGCCAATTTTGAGTTCAGGCAGGCTGTTGGAGCCAAAATGCGGCGGTTGCAGGCCGTCTTTTGCCGGGTTCTTCAGAACCAGGTACCAGCCTTCGGGGGCGGTAGCGAACACCGAGATTGCCTGTTCGAGGGTAACGCGTTCGAAGCGTTTGTTGCGGTCGTTAAAAATTACGGGCTGGTCGGTATTGGCGAGGCTGGTCTTGTATGGGCCGACATAAACGACGATATGACCCTTGGTCTGGTCCGAAATCAGACAATACTCGTTGGGTGAAAGAACCAGGTCGCGTTCTCGGTTGGGGTTCTCAGGCATCTGCTTGGCTCCTCTTAAAGAAATCATTATTTTCAAATTATAGAATGCCGGCAAATTTTATACAATTAAAAAACGCCGTATTGTGTTAGCATGACAGAACAATAAGTGCGGAGGTCGCAGCATGCTGCAGTTCTTCAAAAAGGGCATCGCGGAACGCAAAGCCGGCAAACCACAGGGTACCATCGCCAATTTTTCCCCTGATCGCATCAATGAGACGATCGTTGAGCTCATTGAATACGACACCGGCGAATACCACGAGAAAGAACTGACCGACATCAGCGAACTCGGCGAGATCAGCCGCAACAATTATGTTTCGTGGCTGTGTTTTTATGGTCTCAAAGACATGGATATGCTTAAAAAGACCGCTGAGATCTTCAACATCAACCCGCTGACCGTCGAAGACATTCTCAACCCTGATCACCGGCCCAAGTTCGAGACTTTCGACAACTACATGTTCATCATCATTAAAATGATTGATATCGATGCCGAGGGCGAGCTAAAGAGCGAGCAGGTCAGCTTTGTGGTCGGCGAGAATTTCGTGCTCACCTTTCTGGAAGACCCCGGCGACGTTTTTGAGACTATTCGCGAGCGCCTGCGCAAAAATGTCGGCAAATTGCGCAACGCCCGTTCTGATTACCTGTCGCTCGCCCTGATCGACATCATCATCGACAATTATTTTGTGGTGCTCGAAGGCCTGGCCGAGGCCCTCGAAGACCTCGAAATCACCCTTCTTGAGACCCCCGAAGACTTCAAGGGCAACGACATGCATGAGCTGAAAATGCAGCTTTTCTACATGCGTAAAATTGCCTGGCCGCTGCGCGAAGTCGCCGGCGCCCTGCTGCGTGCCGAATCGCCGATTATCAGGCCCGAAAGCCGCATCTATTTTCGCGACATCTACGATCACGCGGTGCACGTTCTCGAAACTTCTGAAACGTTGCGCGAAATCTCAATCAGCATTCACGATCTCTACATCTCTAACATCAGCCTGCGCATGAACGAAATCATGCGTACCCTGACCATCATCGCGACGATTTTCATACCCCTGACCTTCGTGGCCGGGGTTTACGGCATGAACTTCGAGAATATGCCCGAACTCAAGTGGGCCTGGGGCTACCCGGCCGTCTGGGTCTTTATGATTGCAATCGCCCTCGGCATGCTTGAGTTCTTCAGACGCCGCAACTGGCTATAAACCCATGGAACCACGCCTCATCGAAATCGAAAAACGCCTCGCCTACCTCGAAAAATTCGTCGAAGAACTCAACGAAGTTATCATCGAGCAGCAGAAACAGCTCGACCGCTGCCACAAAGAAATCGCCCGCATGCAGCCCAAGAGCACCCCTTCCCCGCTCGACGAAACCAGCCCCCGCGACGAAAAACCGCCGCACTATTAAACCAATATGTTAAACTCTTACCCAGCCTGGTTTTTCTGGGCACTCGCCTCGGCCGGTTTTGCAGCCCTGACCGCAATTTTTGCCAAAATTGGCATAGCAGGCATCAATTCTGACTTCGCCACCCTGATTCGCACCGGGTTCATTCTGGTAATACTCGCGCTGTTTGTTAAATTCACCGGCACATGGCAGAATCCCTGGTATTTATCAGGGAAAAACTGGCTGTTTCTCTTTCTGTCAGGCCTTGCTACAGGCGCTTCATGGGTATGTTACTTTCGCGCCCTGCAACTCGGCGAAGCATCGAAAGTGGCCCCGGTCGATAAGCTCAGCCTGGTTCTGGTCGCAGTTTTTGCCACCCTCTTTCTCGGTGAACGCCCCTCTGCAAGAGAGTGGTTCGGCATCATTCTCGTAGCCACCGGCGTAGTCATTCTCGGCCTGAAAAAATAACTAAAACAATGCCAAAAGCCGACTTTTATGCACTTATTTGCTTTGGGATTATTGATAACTGCATAATTAAGGCCCCCCTCATAAATCATATACAGGCACGGAGAGAAGACGGGATTGCTTTTTCGAAAGCTTGTGACGAACGAAGTGAGGAATCGCTGTAGAAAAAGCAACCCGGCTGATATGCCGGGCCGTCGAACAGACTCAATTTTGTTTTTGCAGGGTTCAATAATCTGAACATTTGGAGAGCAACAAATGATAAGAATGCTCAAATGTGGAGTTAAACGTCTGATTGATGGAGAAATGGTTGATTGTGTGGGCGTTTCTGAATTTTTCGAAGCATTGCAGCATGGAAACGAAGAAGTTGCGATGGGCATCTTCAAGAATGGTGCCAATATCTTTCGCGTTGCGAAAAATGGCAGCGATTCACTTATCTACGCTGCGAAGGGCAATAACAACAATCTTATCCGCCTGCTCCTTGAAAAGGGTGTGAAGCCAGATGCAAGAAACAGCAAGGGGCACACCGCCGTCATCATCTGCTGCGAAAACGGTAATCTTGAGGGGCTGCAACTCTTGTTGAAACACGGAGCCACGCTTGCCGAAACCACCTATGAAGGCGAAGGTTACCTGATTAGAAAGGCTATCCAGGGCAAAAACCCTGATCTTGTCGATTTTCTCATCAAAAATGGGGTTTCGACAGAACACCTGTCACAGGAAAACTTTTCCACACCGCTCACACTGACGGTGTATTGGGGAAACGTAAAACTCGCCAGAGCCTTGCTCGAAGGCGGCGCAAACCCGAACGCCATGGGAATAGATGGCGATTGCCCACTGCTGGCCGCGCATAAAAGAAACAACCCGACGATGATAGACATGCTGCTGAAACATGGGGCTGATCCGCAGCGCCTGCGAGGGCCATGCCATATCTGCAACAAAACTTTCTTTTCCGGGTCGTATCAGGTCGCACAGGGGGAACGTGGAAATGCTTACTGGCACTGCTTATGGTGCGGCCGACCAACCTGCTCTGCATGTGCCGGCGGCATTTTCGGCAGATCATCAGACCGTGAACACAGGATATGCAAACCATGCATGGCCGCCTCCGGCCTTCTTCAGGAAAAAGCAGAACATGCCTTGAATACGATCTGGCGCTGGTCTCATCGCCGCGAAAACATCGGAAAAAGCAATAAGACCTTTCAATGCCCGATTTGCAAAAAAGCCTTCGACCTCGCCACAGTGGTTAACACCTTTTCCCAGTGTATTTTTCACGATCACATCTGCCCGTCCTGCATGCCAGACGCGAACAAGTGCCCGATCTGCGAACTGAAGAAAAAGCCTTAACTCAGGCGCAACAGCAACACCACGACCTGCCGCAAAATCACAAAATAATCCCCAGGCAAGGCCATGCCTGCAAACTTCCAAGGGCTACTGAATAAAAAACCAGTCAAAATCAGCTTACAAAAGCCTCTTTAATCTGGAAAAGCATTCATTTATCCGATTGGCAGAACTAATTGATCGCGTTCCGATCAACGTTAAAAATTTCAAAAAAGTTGCCATCATCTTTGATGCCGAGCGGAGCGCTGATTCTCTGGAGCCATTCCAGGGTTTGATGCTCCCGCAAAGGATCGATTTTTCCTGCCACAGCAAAGAAATGACGAGCGGTTTCGGCCAGACTATTTTCAATTTCGTGAAGAATCTCAGCGCGTTCGTGCAGAATCTTTCCATCACCAAGTTCTAACAACGTGATTTGAGAATGACTTCTTGTTCTCTTCACATCGATCACCATGAATCTGCTCCCAGGCTTCCAGACACAAAGCCCCGTGACCGGCTCCAGAAGAGTTTTATTATCAGAAAAAATCAGATATCTATTTGGTGAAGCAAAGCCACCAAAGTTGCAGCTGGCATCACAAAAGGTCGGATCGCTGAACATGAGACCCTTCTCAATCCTCTGCTTGGTCTTGGAAATAGCCGCCACTTTCGCGAGCATTTCCGACATG
>DAOPYA010000054.1:0-28778 GCA_035352635.1 Candidatus Rifleibacterium sp. | reverse complement strand
CAGACAAATTTAATGTCAACTCAGACAAATTTAATGTCAACTCAGACAAATTTAATGTCAACTCAGACAAATTTAAAACTTGTCTGAGTTTTTTTCTGGCTATTTTCTCAGACATGAATTAAACTTGTCTGTCTAGATTTAATTTGAGGGAGCTTTTATGCCACACCAAATGGTTCGCAAAGCTAATTCTCTTATAGAGGCAACTTACAAGCTGTCTGCTATTGAACAAAAGATAGTTCTTTACCTGATTTCAACAGTAAGCCCGGCTGACGATGACTTTAAACCCTATCAATTCAAGATTAAGAATTTTTTTGAATTCATTGGTCAGTCGGAAACAAACTATACCTGGTTAGAAGAAAATCTACTGTCTTTAAAAAACAGAAACTTGCGGATTGTTTATGCAAATGAAGATGGTAAGAAGGTCATTTTAAATGTTAACTGGCTTTCATCATCGAAGTATGTTGAAGGTAGCGGTTGTGTGGATCTGCGCTTTGACCCAAATATGAGGCCATTTCTGCTTCAGCTTAAGAGTCGGTTTACCAATTATCGCCTGTCTAACGTGGTGCAACTGAAAAGCCAGTTTTCGATCCGTATTTATGAATTGCTGAAGCAATATGAAAAAATAGGCAAACGTTCCTTCGGTCTCTACGATCTACGTTCAATATTGGGAATTGATGATGACCAGTATCAGCAATATACCGACTTTCGAAAAAGAGTTATTCTGGCTGCCCAGGCAGAATTGGAAGAAAAGACCGATATTTGTTTCACATTCAAGGAAACGCGAGTTTCCAGAAAAGTGGATGTGATCACTTTCTTTATCAAAGCCAATGCCTTAAAACCACAATTTATGTTTGATGAAGCCGAGATCATAATGCCTGCATCAGAAATTGAATCTGAATTAGCTTCCTTGATTGATTTACTCCCAGATGAATACAAAGGCAGGAAATCTGTAAGTAAGATCCTGGAAGATTCAATAATAAAGCATGGTTTCGAATATGTGATGCGCAATATTATCTATACAAATGAAAAATCTAATGCGGTGAAGCCGGGTTTAACGGGTAATCGCAGCAATTACAGAGCTTATCTTAATAAGGCTTTGAACAATGATTATGGCCTGGCTTACATGGAAGATCAACAGGTCAAGCAGGAAGCCGAGAAGCTAAACCAGAAAACTTTTGCCGAAGCCGAAAAGCAAAAACAGCGCGAAAAGAACCAGATAGACCAGGAGCGGGAAAGCCGCGAAAAAGCCCGTGTATTCATCGCTTCCTACGCTCCTGAAACCCTGGAAACCTATGCCGAAGAAGCCAGGAAACGCCTCTCTCCTGATTCCCTGGCTCGATATCACCGGAAAGATGTAATCGGCCTCTTCGAATTCAAACGCCGCCTGGAAGATGTTGTAATGGAACATACCGGCCTTCGCAAACCACAATCGGAAGCCGCGTCTGAACTTCCTGAAAACAAGCCCGCAGACCGGGAAAAGGAAGCCGCTGCCGAATAGAACGGCAGCCAGGTTCTTGATCCGCACGCGGCCCACGTCCTGTTGACCGGGCCAGCACTCCGGCAGCTTCGCCGCCTCCGCTTTTGCCCCGGTCTCGGAAAGCCCTTCGGGCTTCCGCAGGAGCGTGCAATGTCCTGCCTGCCGGTGCCTGACCTCAGCCTTTGTCATTTATTGTCATCGGCTGCCGCTTTTTCTGTTCGCCCTGCCGCCAGTCGCCCCGGCAGTCCGGACATTGGGGCCGCTAACCGGTTCGCACTGACTTTCGTTGCGATCCGGCGCATATGAAGCAGACCGCACCCGGAGCCGCCTGCTGGAAGAAAAAGACCGGCGACCAGTCAGGGCCCTGGCCGCCTCCAGCTTGTTGCGCCGCCGCGATCCCGGAGCCGGGTTCAGCGGACGCCGCTCTTGAACCCCTTTTAGATCCCCCGCCCACCCAGGGCTGCGCCAACGGTATTACACAAAGTCCGGGCGGTTGTCCAGCCGGCAAAGCCGTCTGGCCACGTCTCATCATTACCCCTGGCAAGCTCCGAGGCGCGATGTAATGCCTGGTTGCGCTCCCGCGCAACCAGGCACCGGGCAAACCGCTCGCGCAATTATCGCGCCGGCCTCCTGCCGTCACGATAATTGCTTTGCTCACTGTCTGATAAACGCGTTTATCAGACCTTGCCTCTCGCCCGTTCCGCTAACGCTCCACGGCCTCGACCCCTGCGGGGCTTTACATCGCACCTCTCCGGCCTCTGCCTGCCGGGAACCCGGCAGGTCCGGCTTTACATAACAAAACGTTATGCAAACTTGCCAGGGCCAATGATGAGCCGCACGCCGCTATCGCGGCTACCGCCCTAAAACGGCACCCGGCCCGCGTCCTGTCGAGGTGGCAGCGCTCCGGCAGCTCCGCCGCCTCCACACCTGCCACCTCCCGGAAAGCCCTTCGGGCTTCCGCAGGTCGCTGCAATGCCCATCTGCCCCGGCCAGGTCTCTACTGTTTGTCATTTATTGTCATTCTTCCAACTTTTTGCGCCTCAGTGCCCCAGTCGCCGTGTCATCTGGACATTGTGTCCGTGTGCCAACCGGTTTTAAAGGAACTGTATAAAATGGCGCAATCCCTCCCACCGGCCCCCAGGGGCCTCCTAAGAAAAAACCCTCTATTGAAAGATGTATTTACCTTTCAATAGAGGGTTTTAAGCAAAGCCAAGTTATTTAGAGAAACACTTTATACCCGATGTTAAAGAGTTCACCAAGCTTTTTGGCCAGATTCTTCCCAATTGGTCGCTCACCTTTTTCCATTGCAGAAATATTCGGTTGCTTCATTCCAAGCTGTGCAGCAAGCCATTTCTGCGATTTCCCGTCGCGATACCGCAAACCGCGCAAAATTTTTCCTGGGCTACTGTCTGGCAAAACCTTCTGCCATGGCACGCTATCATTTATTTCTTCGGCTTCTTCGTCAACCTGTCCCCCCAGTGCTACAATGACGTTTTTAATGTCTTCAAGTTTTTTCACCGGAACACGAAAATGCACGCTCATCAGGCTATTTTCTGGCAGCATAGTGATTGTTCTCCCTTTATATCTGCTTATATTTCAAGGTCTGTAATTAATACCCGGCGTTTTCATGGGTGCCGGCATATACAATCTGAACCAAATTCTTTTGAAGAACGACCCATTTCGCAACATATGTTGGCCGGCCACCTCCGAGGTGACAATGATGTTCACCTGTGCTTAACTTACTGTAATGAGGCCAATTGCCGCGCACTGGCCCGTAATTAATAATATCTTGAACAAGAACCTTCAATATTTCTCGCCTGTTTGCCGGTAATTTCTTAACCTGTTTCTCCGCTTTCCCGGAAAATTTTACCTCGGTCATGGGTTAACTCCTGCAATGTCTGAATCTGATATAAATATACTAAAAAAAGATATATTTGTCAATTTCCGAATGTGGGGTTTAATGAGCAACAGAACAGAAAACTCGGTTAAGGTTTATTCATCAACCTTTAAACATCCCTAATAATCGAAGTTCCCCGCGATTGATTGTCTCTAGAACCTTCAAAAGAAGCATGTCGGAGTGAGGTATACTTCAACCTGACGTCAGAAAACCTGATTTTCAGTGTCAGATTAGAGTCTAATATCACATTTATTGACATATTTATATAAATATCTTAGAGTCATTCCTGACACGTTTTAAGGGAGAAGCCACAAATGCAAGGCCAGAGAATCGGGTATATCCGCATCAGCACCTTCGATCAGAACCCCGCCAGGCAGTTGGAACAAACTCAGGTCGACCGTGTCTTTACCGACAAAGCATCTGGAAAAGACGCTAAACGGCCGGAGTTAGAAGCCTTACTGTCCTTTGTTAGAGAAGGTGACACAGTAGTGGTTCACAGCATGGATCGCCTGGCTCGAAATCTCGACGATCTGCGCCGGATCGTGCAAGATTTGACCAAAGCCGGCATCAGGGTGGAGTTTGTAAAAGAAGGGCTTATATTTACCGGCGATGATTCGCCAATGGCAACGCTTTTGCTTTCGGTAATGGGTGCTTTTGCAGAGTTTGAGCGGTCGCTTCTGCGTGAGCGACAACGCGAAGGAATTGCTCTGGCGAGGCAACGCGGAGCCTATCGCGGAAGAAAAAAGGCTTTAGCTCCTGCTCAAGCGGAGACTCTGCGACAACGAGCGCGAGACGGCGAAGAAAAAGCACATCTGGCCCGCGAATTCGGAATCAGTCGCGAAACGGTGTATCAATATATCCGCTCTGCAAGCTGATTGTCATGGCTCAGAAATTCCTTAGCGTACGTAAATTTCCGTTTGGTGTCGTGACCCCTTTTACATCTTGTGCCCGAAGGGGATCCCGTATTTACGCAGCTTGCCGCGCAAGGTGCTGGGATTGAGAGCGAGGATTTCGGCGGCACCGCCGGGGCCTTCAATTTTTCCTCTGGTCGCGGCAAGAACCTTACACAGATGATCTCTGACGATATTTTCCAGGGTTTCCAGCCTCGCTGCTGGAGATGGCGCGTTGACAGCCCTACCGGGGAAATAGCTGGCAGGTATTTCCATTGGCTGGCCATTACAAATGATCAGACCGCGTTCAATAACGTTTTGCAATTCTCTGACGTTGCCGGGCCAGTCATATTGCAGCAGGCGATCAAGGGTTCCCGGAGCCAGGCTTTGACTGACCGGCAGGTTCAGCTCTCGCGATTTGCGCACCATAAAATATTGCACCAGCAGCAGAATATCTTCTTTTCTTTGTCTGAGCGGCGGCAATTCGATAGGAAAAACATTAAGCCTGAACCAGAGATCTTCGCGAAACTTTCCGGTATGCACCATTTCAAGCAGATTCCGATGAGTCGCAGCAATAACCCGCACATCAATTGTCAGCGTTTGCTGCCCGCCGACCCGCTCATATTCCTTTTCTTGAAGTACTCTGAGCAGCTTTACCTGAGCCTCCAGACTTAATTCGCCAATTTCATCAAGAAAAATTGTGCCATTATTGGCACGTTCAAAACGCCCCTTCTTAACTGAAACAGCGCCAGTAAAAGCACCCCTCTCATGCCCAAAAAGCTCACTATCAAGCAGCGACTCCGGCATGGCGCCGCACTGCACCTTAACAAAGGGGCCATCGCGGCGCGGACTGGTTTGATGTATGTTTTTCGCAATTACTTCTTTTCCGGTACCGGTTTCCCCAAGCAGCAAAACAGGACTAGAAGTCCGGGCGACAGTTCTGGCCATTTCCATCACCCGGCGCAGGCCAAAATCTGCTCCGACAACCAGATCTCCACCAGCTCTCTCCAGGTCGGTCTTCATGATCTGATTTTCGTCAATCAGACCTTCTTTGAGCTGCAACAGCTCAAGATATCTGATTGCATTGCTCATGGCAATGGAAAACGGTTCCCTTACCGAGAGCAGCAAATCAACATGGTGCTGCTGATAGACATCCCTGCCCTTTTTGGCAACAAGCAGTGAACAGCTGCGATAGCTGCCTGAGCCTATTTCCATTTTTACCATCGAGTAACGTTCGATATTGGCAAAGATCTTAAGCAACGGCAGTGGAAACTTGCCAAAGTTATCAATGGTAATCGGCCTTTGCTGACTCTTCTCAAAAGTCTCCAGTTCGCTGACTTCTTTGCTGTTAAGCCACATTATAGGCTCTTTGATGTTGTCTGGCTCGTTGATAAGGCGTTGTCCATACCTGGCCACCGAATAAATCTTGACTCCACCGTCGTCAACGTCGGCAGCGAGATACATGCCCATCATATCCATTGGAATATAATCGCGCATATAGTTAAAAGCAGCTTTAATAGCCTCGCCAACTTCGAGACTGCTATGAATTCTCAAGGCTACTTCACGAAAAAATTCTTTGGCACTAGCATTTTTCAAAACAATCTAACCTCATCTGTAAACTCGCCAAACTATCATATTAAACACATTCTATCACATTAAACAGCCAAAAACTATCAAATAAAACAGAAGCAATCCGAGTTCGCGCTAAATGTTGATCTTTAGTGCATTTCAACGGCTCCCAACGCCTGGCACGGTTTATGCTTGTATCATGTTTGTATTGTTTTACTGGAGATAGTTTCTCCAGAGGCAAAACGCAATGAAAAGTTGAGATTGACCTGCCTGCAATCACCAATCAGTCCAGGGTTACATTGGTTATCTACAACAAATTCAACTTCATTATAAATCGACTTAAGGATGGCAAAAGATGCACACACAATCAGGAAAATCACTATGGATAGCTCTATTAGCTGTTATCTGTCTTCTCGGGCTGGTATCGTTCGCACAGATACATACCGCCAATGCCGGGCTTGAGCGAAGCAGAGAAGATGCACAGCACAATGCATCTTCGCAAAGCAAGGTTCCGGTTAAGTTATCGCCAGTAACCAAAAGGCAGTTTCTCAAAACCATAAATGTGTATGGCAAGGTCGAGTCGTATCAGAGCGCTTTTGTTGCACCAAAAATCTCAGGAGTGGTCGAAAAACTGTTTGTCGACGAAGGCAGTCGTGTCGAAAAAGGCAAAACCCGCCTATTCGAAATCGATAACCTCAAACTGCAACAGAAAGTAGATAATGCGCGCCAGAATATTTCCATTGTTCTGGCTGTAGAAAAAGAGCGAAAAGCCCTGCTGCGCAAAGCACAGATCGATCTCGACAAAAAATCAAAAAGTTACGCACGTCACAAATCTTTGCTCGAAAAACAGGCCATAACGCAGGAAAGCTTTGACAACCACGAAGCCGAATACCTTTCAGCAGTCGCTGAAGTCGAACTCAAGAAAGCAATTCTCGAACTCGGACAGGCAGAGGCAAAACAGGCGGTTATCAACCTGCAGATGACCGAAAAAGATCTGGCCGACTCAATCGTGATTGCCCCCATAGATGGCTATATCAGCGAAAAACATATCGAAATTGGCGAAATGGGACAACCAGGCAAGCCAGCGTTCAAGATTGACAACACCGAAAAGTTGCTGATCAGCGCTTTTATTCCGGCTGAATACAGCTCAAGCATCATTCAGGATAAAACCGAAGCTGAGCTGACTTTATACGGCGAAGTCCTTTCGCCAAAGCTGAAAGTAACCTATGTAAGTCCGGTCATTGATACGAAAATGCACATTTTCGAAATCAAGTGTCTGGTTGAAGCAGGCACTCGCAACCTAAAACCCGGGCAATCATTACAAATGAAGCTTCTGATTAACGAGCAGTCTGCTATAACCGTGCCGACCAGAGCGTTAGTCGATAACGGCGATGAATGCGCCATCTTCACCTGCGAAAACGGTATCGCCCACAAGTTAACTGTAAAAAAAGGCGAAGAGTTTGAGGGCTTCACAGAAATAAAAGAACCAGAACTCCTCATTGGCAGCACAGTCATAACCGAGGGCCAATTCATGCTTAAGGACAACTTACCGGTAACCGTAATCGAATAGGAGCAGACAATGTTTTTAGCCACAGCATCAGTTAAACGCCCCGTTGCCATGTCTGCCCTGCTGATAGGGCTCACCCTCCTGGGTATCTACTCGTTTTTCAAGATGGGCCTTGAGTTGATGCCCAAAGTCGATATTCCGTATATCACGGTGGTCACGGTATTTCCTGGCGCAAGTCCTGAGCAGATCGAGACCGATATCGCCAAAAGAATTGAAGACCGGATGATGACTCTCGAAGGGCTTAAACACATAAGCTCAACCTGCATGGAAAACGCCTGCCAGACTCTTCTCGAATTCAATCTCGGTACTGATGTCGATGTCGCAGCCACAGACGTGCGCGAAAAACTTGATCTGGCCAAGGCAGAGATGCCCGAGGATGCTGAAGATCCAAAGGTCTTGAAGTTCGATATCAACTCCAAACCCATCGCCAACCTGGCGCTTACCGGGCCAACCACGATCGAAGAGCTTTATGACTATGCCGACAATTACTTAAGAGACAAACTTACTGTCGTTGGTGGTGTTGCTGATGCAGAATTAATCGGTGGCGCAAAACGTGAAGTTCAAATTCTGATTGACCGCGAAAAGCTTGCCGCCAGAGGCCTGTCAACCCTGGATGTGGTCAACACAGTCAACTCAGCAATCAAGACAATTCCAGTTGGGCGCATCAAAGAGCTTGGCACTGAGATAAGCGTTGAATTCAGCGGCGATGTTTCGCATATCGGTAACCTCAAAGAGCTTGAAATCAGCAACAAAAGCGACGGAAGAATAATTTTTCTCAAAGACATAGCTGAAATTAAAATGGCGACGGCTGACCTAAGACAGATCGCTTTTTTTGAAAATGAGCCATGCATCGCGATCAAAATTGTTAAACGCAGCGATGCCAATGCTGTTGCCACCGTAGAAAATTTACAGAATTCCATCGCCAGAATTTCTGCGACTTTGCCGGCCGGCTGGAAACTGAACTGGGTCTCCGACGATGCCAGATTTATTCAGGCAAATGCCAGCAGCGCCTGGGATAATATTTTTCAAGGGATTCTGCTGACCGCCCTTATTCTCTTTCTATTTCTTTACAACTTTAAGATTCTGCTGATTGCTGGCATAACCATGCCTCTGAACATCATCATCGGCTTTTTTTTCATGCAGTATCTGAACTACACGCTTAACCTGTCAACCCTGATTTCGATTGGTCTTTCGGTTGGTATTCTCGTAACCAACTCGCTGGTCGTATTAGAAGCCATAATGAAAAGATTCGCCGAGACCGGCGATGCTAAAAAAGCGGCAATCGAGGGCACCAGCGCCTCAACAGTGCCAGTTTTAGCCAGCAGTGGCACCAACATTGTCGTGCTTTTCCCTATCGCCAATATGGGCAGCATGGTTGGCATGTTTCTAAAGCCTCTTGCCACTACAATGTTGATTATGACAGCGGTCTCGCTGTTCCTTTCCTTTACTATCATCCCGCTGCTCAGTTCGATTCTGTTAAAAAAGGACACAAGCGAATCAGGACTGTTGAAGAAACTGGAAACAGGCTTCAACAAGGGCCTTAGCTGGGTGACCCAGCGGTATATGGATCTGATAACCATGGCGCAAAACAGCATGGGCACCAGCGCACTCTTTATCATTGCATTTGTTCTGCTGATGGCGCAGGCGCTGTCGCTGGCTCCGCTTATTGGTGGCGGTTTCATGCCTACGGCAGACATGGGTAACATCACCATCAAACTTGAATTTCCGACCAGTTATAGCCTGGAACAAACGCGATTGCGCACTCTCGAGGCGGCAAGGCTAGCCAGAACCCTGCCCGATGTCAGCTCGGTTCTCAGTGGTATTGGCAAGGTAGATGGCAGTTTTGGGCGTTCTTCAGAGGGGGTTTATCTCGCAGAGGTCAAGCTCAGAATAGCCGACAAAGACCAACGAAGTATTTCTATTGATGAATTTCTTGCGAAAACGAAAGCAACTTTCAGTACTTTTACCGATGCAATTGTCACAATCAGCATTCCGAGCCCGGCAGGTGGCAGTGATGCCCCATTACAGGTTGAGTTCAGTGGCGAAAATCTCAATATCCTCGATCAGATTGCTACCACTGTAAAGAGCGAAGCCGAGAACATTGTCGGTTTTACTTCAATGGATACTACAGTGCGCGCCGGCAAAAGGAAAATCAAAGTTATTCCCAAGCGCAATGTTCTAAGCGAATCGCAGATGGCTGCGGTTAATCTGGGTACGGCGCTAAGGGGCAATGTTGAGGGGTTAAAGGCTGCAACCTTCAAAAAAGGTGATCGTAACTATGACATAGTGGTCAAGTTTGCCGAAAACGAAGGTTCAGAGCAGGTTAAAGAATTTAGTTTTGCCGGCAAAGATGGCAAGCAGATCGCTTTAACCAACTTTGGTCAGCTCGACCAGGTTATCGCACCAATTCAGATTATCCGCAAAGATAAGCAGCGTATTTCCAAATTCGAGTCTTACCTGTCAGCAAGTCTGCCGATGGGCAAAGCCATGAATTACGTCAACGACTTTGCCAAAAAGGCAATGCCGGTCGGCTACGAATTTAATGCGAGGGGCCAGGTTGAAATGATGCACGATGCGCAGATGAACCTTGCTGAGGCCGCCGTGATCGCTGTAGTGCTGGTATTGCTAACTCTTGCGGCAATTATGGAATCATTCATGATGCCCGCCATTATTCTGCTGGCGGTGCCACCAATGCTGATCGGCATGCTCTGGGCATTATATCTTACCGGTTATTCCATTTCGATTTTCGTCATCATGGGCGGCGTCATGCTGATTGGCATCGTTGTTAACAACGCGATTCTGATGCTTGAAGAATACAACAATCTGGTGGCAGAAGGCTCGCTGCCGAAAAGGCAGGCACTGGTGCAGGCCTGTGGCGCCAGCTTACGCCCGGTCATGATGATCACGTTGGCCGCAGTTCTTGGTATGCTGCCAATGGCTTTTGGCAGCGGCATAGGCTCAGAACTGCGTACCGACATAGGTATCGCTTCAGCAGGGGGAATTCTGTCTTCGGCGATCATTTCTATGTTTCTGGTGCCTGTTGTCTTCAGTTTCTTTCTGCGGGATAAAACCGACCAGGCATGATCCCCCCCATGCGTCTGGTGATATCGCGCACGAACCAGCATAGGGAAAATAGAATTGCTTCTCGGGCGATTGTGCCGGAGACAAGATAGCTTTAACAGGAGAAAACCATGATCGAACTATTGAAAAACGGCATTCTAACCGGCATTGGCCTGGCGTCTTTAACCAAAGAAAAAATAGAGAAATTTGGCAAAGATCTTATCAGGCAGGGCCACTTATCAGAAATAGAAGGAAAAGAACTTGTCAGTTACCTGAAAGAGCTATCCGAGCGTGAAAAAAACAACATGGATTTAAAAGTTGAGACTGTGATCATTAAAATTCTCACAACATTTGATGTTGCAAGGAAAGAAGACATAAGAAAGCTTGAAAAGAGAATTGGAATACTCGAAAAAACAAAATTTGCCAACCTGGATAAAACGCATTCAGATGAGATTTGATTGAACACAATTGAGTCTTTCTCAAACATACCATGGCAGCAGCTTTTGTGAATAGACACAATGAGCCATTATTGACACAGTCTCTCCTTCAATTTTGCTGGCAACGCAGCAACACACCGTCATAATCGCAATTTCAGGAGGAATTATCAAGTGGACAACGATTTTGAAAAAATAAAAAAAATTGTGGCAGACATCTTACAGGTCGATGAAAAGGCAGTCACAATCGAAACAAGCCTGACAGATCTTGGTGCCGACAGTCTTGACATAACTGAACTGCTGATGGAGTTCGAAGAACACTTCGAAATAGAGATTCCAACCGAAGACACAGAGAAATTTATAACGATAAAGGACGCGCTTGACTACACTACAGCTAAAAAGGCTGAAAAATCCGCAGAGGTATATGGTCGAAAGAACTACCGCTGCTGATTTAACAGCAGCAAAGAAACATCTCAAGTCTGATGCGTTGAGAATACGCGCTTGACCGAATCACAATGGTTCTTCTCAAGAGATAGAAGATGCCGTAGAAATCTTAATCAATGGAGTGGCCAGACCATGAAAACAATATCATCACTCACGGCCAAAATTTTATTGGTAACAACATCAGTCATTTTTGCTGCTTCGGCCGCACAGGCTGGGACTCTTGCCAGCTTGATCAACAAGGCGCTTGAGCGAAACCTCCGTCTGAAGATTTCTGATCTTGAGATTGAGCAAAGCTTCATAGACCAGAAAAGATCAGATAATGCGCTGATTCCCGATGCGAATCTTATCATCAACAGAACCAGCAAGGATTTCAAGGACGATTACCAGAAAAAGAGCCCGGCCAGCATCGACAAAATGCTGACCTACTCGCTCAAGATTACCCAGAGCTACCCGGGGCTCGGCAGAATTCCTGCCATACAGAAAGAAATCACGCGGCTGCTAACCGATATCAAAAAAACATACAAGAATAACCAGAAAATCAACGTTCTGCGCAACCTGACCCGCACTTACTTCAAGTTGGTTCGCGACCAGGAACTAATCAAAATTCATGAAACCGACCTCGTGCTGATCGCTTCTCTGATGAAGGTTGCCAAACTCAACGAAGACCTCGGGCTGGTATTACATAATGATGTTCTGAGAATAGAGGTCGAACAGCTCAATTCGAATACCGAGCTGCTAAGGACTAGAAACAGTTTTGAAGACCTCAAATACGATCTGGCAGACATTCTCGACATTCAGGATCCCGCAGTGATCGAACTCGAACTGGC
The DNA here is from genome assembly GCA_035352635.1 of Candidatus Rifleibacterium sp. Taxonomy (GTDB): domain Bacteria; phylum Muiribacteriota; class Ozemobacteria; order Ozemobacterales; family Ozemobacteraceae; genus Rifleibacterium. Next base: position 16,613 of record DAOPYA010000054.1, on the reverse strand, counting down.
GCGAAGTCTCAAGTTCGCGACTGCCAGCTTCACCAGCGAAACACTCCTGCCAGAGCTGTTTAAGATAGACAACGACATCAACATTGCCAGAACCGACCAGACTATTCTGCAAAAAACCGTGCGATCAGCGCGAAGCGCTCATCTGCCGACCCTGAGCTTTGATGCTTCCTACAACTATGGCCGCGAAATCGGCACGGTAGAAAACACCAAGGACTTTGCCGCAACTTTCATTCTGACAACGCCGGTTTACAATGGCAACGACATCGAAAACGCCGTGCGTATGGCGCAGAAAGCCGAAGAGATAGTCAAATTAAGAGTGCGCGACCTTTCCAACAGCAAGAAAGCGATTCTCGAAAAAGCCGTTGCAGATTATAATGAGGCTCTTTCACGCATCAGCTTTGCCGAAAAAATGGCCGAACAGAGCTACGAGAACATGCGTATCGTCTTTACGCGTTATCAGGAAGGCACATCTTCGATCATTGAACTTATCGATGCACAGCGCCTGCTTACCAGTTCTTCTCAGACCGCTATCAAGGCATATTACGATGAGCGTGAACGTCTAGTCGAAATACTGCTGCTGCTGCACAAGTTCGATGAACTCTACCTTACCGACCAAAACCCTTCGATTCTCAATACCAATTTTCTTAGGCAGGCACTGAAACTTGGAGAAGTAAAAAATGAGTCTAACTAAGCTCACGTTTTTTACTCTTCTTCACTACTGTCCGGTTTAAGACCACGATAAAATCAGTTGCTTCGGGATGCCAGGCTCTGATTCTGGTAATGCAATGTCGGCAAACAGCGATTGAATCGGGGTCTTTTCAAAAAGGGAGATGCTCAAAATCTGTAGAATTGTGTAGATGCTGTGTTTCATTTTCAACTCCTTTTTTATGATTGCTACAAGAAGATACGTAGAAATTGCTACCCATATCTGTGTCTTAACTGCATTATCAGAGTAAGCGCGAATTTAAACGCCTCTTGAAAAATCAGGCGGTGGTGATTCCGGCGTTAATGTGACTCTGTTGCATATTTGTTATCAGCTGCCTATCGACATTCTGCGGGATCAGGTTTCTGAAATCTTCTTTTGATTTTAAGCCCGGGGCCTTTTCCAGAAGAAACCGCAGATACCAGTATGGCTCAATGCCGTTTGCCTTGGCTGTTTCGATTATGCTGTATAAGGTTGCCGAAGCCGCTGCACCTTCTACGGTGTCGGCGAATAACCAGTTTTTTCTACCGACAGCGAAAGGTCTGATGGTGTTTTCGGCGCAATTATTGTCAATATGCAACTCTCCGTTTTCTACATAGACCATGAGCTTGTCCCAGAAATTGAGCGTGTAGGTCACGGCTTTGCCGGTGAGGCTTTTGGGAACCACGGTTTTCTTCCATGTTTCAAGTTTCGTTTTGAAACTTTCCAGAATTGGTTTTGCCTGCAGTTCGCGTATGCTCTGTATCTCGTCAGGTTTCAAGCCGTTCATACGGGCTTCCTTTTCGATTTTGTACAGACTGTTTATTATAGCAACGGCTTCGTGGGCAATGCCTGGCTTCGCTTTCTCTCCGGCAGCTTTTATTGAATCGAAAAATTTCCTGCGCACATGCGCCCAGCAGGCAAGATGCTTCTGCCCTGGCCTCGAAGAAATAAAGTTATAACCAGAATAGCCATCGGTCTGAATGTAGCCTTGGTAGTTCGCAAGTATTTCGTCAGCGACCTTTCCGCCGCGACTCGGGCTGTAATGGAAATAAACTGTTGTTTTTCCGGCGCCTCCACCGCGAAAAACCCATATCCATGATTGATCGGTGGCTTTTCGGCCAGGTTCCTTGAGAACCTGCATGCGACTTTCGTCTGCATTTATGCAGCTGGAGGTCATAAGCATTTCCTTGAACAGCTCATTGATCGGTTTTAGAGCCCTGGCAACTTTAATTGCCCAGTTGCACATGGTGCCACGGCTGATTTCTATCTTCTGGCGGCTGAACATGCCGCTGAGGCGATGAAAAGGAAGTGCATCAACGAATTTCGAGGTGATGATGTAAGCAAGAAGACTTGCCGTGGCGAAGCTTTTGGGAATAATCTGCTCGGGCACCGGCGCTATGGAAACGGCCGGTTCGTAAGATTCTGTGCCTTCGCAGCTTCTGCAGGCATATTTGGGTCTGACGATTCTGGTTATATGAGCTCTGGCCGGGGTAAATTCAAGTTTATCGGCAGTCTCCTCGCCGATTCTGGCCTTCTGGCAGCCACAGGCACAGGTTTTATCGGCTTCGGGAATATCAACAACGACTTCCTGGACAGGTAGATCGGCAGGTAAAGGTTTGCGACCGCGCTTTCTTGAGTGGGCTTTGATCTCAATAGACTTTTCCTGCTCTGGCACCGGACTCTTCGGAGCGACCTCTTCCTGGGGAAATGGCAGCAGAGGCTGGATACCGTTGTCAGGTTTCGGGGTTTTCTCGGTTTTTTGACCAAAAATAAAGGCTCTGAGATAGCGCAGTTCCTCATTTAAAAGGGCAATCTGCTGGTCTTTTTCTTCGAGCTCCTGATCAACCATCCGTTTCAGGATGGGGTCTTCGTTTAAATATTGATCAAGAGCCGGTGTCATGAGGATTATTATACCATAGCAACAGCTCAAAGTACAGTGTTTTCTGCAGGTTTTGCATGAGTTTTTTGGCTCAAAAAGCGCATTCAATAAGCATGAGAAATGGAAAGTTGCTTGTGGGCAGAAGCCTGGTTGATTTCAAGGCCTTCAAGCAGCCAGGCCAGTTCGCGTTGCCCAACCTGTAAAACTTCTTCCCGGCTAGAAGGCCAGCGAAAACGACCCTTCTCGAGCCGCTTCTGCCAAAGGCAGAAACCGTTTTTATCCCAATACAGAATCTTGATCATGCTGCGTCGGCGGTTGCTGAAAGCGAAAAAGTGCCCGGCAAAAACGTCGAGCCGCATAACGCCGCTCACCATCGCCGACAAACCGTCGATGGCCTTGCGCATATCGACGTCGCCAAGAGCAATGTAAACTTTGATATTGCCCGTAAACATCATATGCGGCTCAGAGCCGAAATTATCTGAGAAAAGGTTTCCCGGTCGAAATCCCTGGTAATTTCGATCCGGGCTCGATCCGAAAAATTGAAGTATAACCCGGTAGAGCTTCTTTCGACCGCTTTCATAGTGGGTTGCGCGTTAAGGGTAACCGGTATGAGTTGCAGCGGTGCCGGGTTATCGTTTTTGCGATCTTTGCGCAGCCAATACCCGAAGGCTTTCGCGCCAAGATTGTTTAACCGGCAATACTCTAGCTGGGTCAGGCCACTTCCTCGCCATATCTGAAGGTGCCGCTGCCAGCGGCGGGCATTTTTGATCTGTTCAGGTGTTGATTTCTTCTGCGTCATAAAAACTCCTTGTTAGCGATTGACGCAGGCAGAATGCCATAACCGGCAATAAATTATAAGAAGCGGTTTATTGAGCGCTTACTTATCAGAGGTTCCATAAAATGCCTTTATTCGGAGATGCTGCTTGATCCACTTGAAGAACAACTCCACTTGCCATCTCGATTTGTATAGAAGCGCAATTGAGATGGCGGGAAGGCTGAAATTGTTGGTCAGGAACAAAAATCGCTTTTTTGTATCCGGATCCACAAATTTTATTCTCCTCAGTACATCGGGATATTCTTTCGCTGAGTTGAATCCGGCAAGCACCACGACTTGGTCGCATCGCAGACCTGTGGTTCGATCCACTAAGCTCGAACTTCGCCTTTTCAGTTGGGAGTTGCGCTTGGCTCTGGTTACGAAGAAAGCGGAGGATTGATGTATCGCGTAGAGTCTTCGGTAGTCCAGATACCCTCGATCCATGACGTAGAACGCGCCAGGGTCGAAGACCAGTTGATCCAGGATATTCACATCGTGAAGCTTTGCGGGTGTTACAATGACGACGCTTGGAATGTTTCCCCTCAAATCCAACAATGTATGGAGCTTGATTCCGCCTTTGGTCTGACGGAATTTTGCCCAGGGAAAAAGGGAGAGGCAGAGGTCGATGGTCGTCGAGTCCAAGGCATACGCGGTTTGAGCAAAATCGATCCCGGTGCTCTCTCCCGAATACAGCTTCTGTGCCTGTTTGATAAGGACTTGAGCGAAGTCCCCGAAGATTCTCCAATTCCTGCTCTCGTTGGCGTCGGCAAGCGTGCTTTTGGCGATTTCCCCACGGATTCCGGCATGATACAATTTGTCTTTCAGGGCGCCCAAGCAGGTGGTGATGTCTCTCAAGCTTTCTCTGAAAGTCAGCTGTGCAAAAATCATGGTGACGAACTGCGTATAACAGCTGAGGGTCCTTATTCGCCGATTCCCCTGATAACGATTGATACACTTGTTGAGCTCGTATCGTGGAAGAAAATCCAGCAGTTGAGAAAGAACTATTCGACCAGTGTTCATGTTCACACCCCCCGCCCATTATCGGGGGTGGGGTCACTTCCTGGCGAAAATTTCTCGTTTGAAATCGAAAAATCATTCTTTCGTCGGAGACACTTCTATTCATGATGTTTTCCACGATTCGTCAAAATTTTAACCGGACAGTAGTGACTCTTCTTATTGTTTTTTTGGCAATATCACCGCTTCAGGCTGACCCAACAATCCCTTTTAAAAGCGAAGAACAGAGAATCGCCGAGCGTCGAGAAATTTCAGCCCATGCAGCATTCAATAACACTTCGGTTGAGGACGTCGCTGATAATCCTCGCTATGTTGGTCAAGCCGTAGAATGGGAAGGATATATTGTTTTTTCTGATACGAAGCACAGAAATGTCAGGTATTTCGCAAACTCGAATCAAGCAATAAAAGCCGAAAATAACATGAACTTCGTATTTGGAATAGTTTTTCCACAAGCTCTCCCTGTCGATGCGAGAATCAGCGTTTATTCCACCAGGATTTATGTAAAAGGAAAAATCATCGCGGTTGAGAAGCTGTTTAACAACAGAACCTTTACGTTTAGCTCTCACCGTCAGCCAATAGTAGAAGCAGCGGAAGTAACCTTTATCCGGGAGCCAGACAACCCGCCGCTCACCATACGATATTATTAGGCACGAACTTGTCCAGAATTGGAGAGCAATCTTCATGAATGCCAGAATATTATTTTTACTTCGCAATTACCTCTTTTGGATTGGATTTGGCCTGATTTACCGATTAATTTTTCTTGGCTATCATTTCAATTTATTTACCCAGATACCATATCCCCTTCTGCCAGGATTATTTTTTCACGGTCTTCGCATGGACCTTTCCGTGGCCAGCTATCTTTCATGTGTCCCTCTTTTACTGGTTCTACTTGCCAATCTTTTATCTGACCGACTAATTGCAGCAGGAATTTTTTTCCACGCTTTTTTCTTCACGATTGCTTTGTCCGCTATTTCAATTACCGATCTTGAGATTTTTCATATCTGGGGTTGCCACATGGATGCCACCGCTCTTCGCTACCTGGCTTCTCCTAATGAAGCTTTTGCTTCATCTTGTTCCTCCCCTCTGGTCCTTCTGATGGGAATTTTTACAACAGTAGTTGTCTTATTCATCTGGATATATGTGAAGTATGTACAAGTCCCTTTTAAGAAGATGCCCTCGATAGGTCTTTGGAACATTCCACTTGGCATTACGGCCTCAGCATTAATGTTGGTAGCCGCGCGAGGTGGTATCCAGCAAATTCCGTTGAATGCCAGCTTCGCCTGCTTTTCTAATAACGATTTCGCCAACCAGGCAGCAGTCAATGAACACTGGTTGTTTTTTGCCTCTCTCTATAAAAGAGCTTACAATACTGAAAATCCGTATCAATATTTTACGCTGGCCGAAGCAAGAAAAATAGTTGCCAACACCTATTCTCAGAATGGAGAAAATCAATTTCCGAAAATTATCCAAACAAACACTCCAAATGTTGTTCTAATAATTTGGGAAAGCCTGACCGGAACGGCTGTCGAAGCGGTGGGCGGAACACCTGGCATCACCCCTGGCTTCAACCGTCTTGCCCAGGAGGGCTTGCTTTTTTCCCGCATTTACTCCACAGGGGATCGCACCAGCAAAGGGCTAACTGGTGTGCTCAGCGGATATCCGGCTCAGCCAAAGTTACCAATCATTGAATCCACAAAAAAAGCTTCTCAACTGCCAGCGATAAGTTCAAGTTTGAAAGAAAGTGGATACTGCACCTCTTTTTATTATGGCGGCGAGATTGAATTCGATAATATGAAGACATATCTGAGTTTTGGGGGCTTTGACCGGATTATTGACCGCAAAAACTTTAGTCGTGAACTTTCCAAATCCAAATGGGGAGCCCATGACCATACCGTCTTCGAAATGGCCCTGGTTGATCTGAAGAAAGAGCATCAGCCATTTTTTAGCGTAATCTTAACTCTCAGCAGTCATGAACCCTTTGAAGTGCCTATGAAAGCTAATATACCAGGTCCAGACATCGAATCTAAATTCAAAAATTCTCTATCCTATACCGATCAGGTGGTAGAATCTTTTGTTGAAAAGCTTAAAAAAGAACCTTGGTACAAGGACACATTAATTGTTATTATTGCTGACCACGGTTCCCCTATTTTGGGTAATATTCAGCGATTCAAGCCTGAAAAATTTCATATACCCATGCTCTTTCTTGGAGGTGCGCTGAAAACAGCCGGGTCGGTCATTTCCAAGATAGGCTCCCAACAAGATCTGGCGAGAACTTTGCTGGAACAACTTGGTGTAAATGCCAATGATTTCTGCTTTAGCCAGAACCTGCTGTCAGATTCATCTGGACAATTCGCTGAATTCTTTTATAACGATGCATTCACACTGGTGAACGAAAGAGGATATGTGGCATTTGATAATATCTCACAACGCTTCCTTTACCGGGCCCCCCAGATCACCAATGATGATGTACGGCTGAGTCAGGCCATCATGCAGACTACCTACCAAGATTACCTGGATAAAGGGAACCTGGTTCGCAACTGGTAAAATTTGTAACCTGAGCGAAACCCGATTCCAATAGAAAAATATGAGGAAAGAATGCATACAAAATTTCATACAGAATCGCTACCGGGAAACTTTGGCACAGTCTTATAGCCGAAGCGAAAATTAAACATGAAGAAGGTATTCTTCAAATGAATAAAGCCACTTTTATCCAAGAGATTGTGCCTGAAAAAATATTGTATTATGTAGAAATGATGCTTGTTGTTTCGAAACATGTACCCTGTTGAACGTCTGATGTGCAGGAGGATTAAGTGTGACATACGAAATTACGGGCTTGCCGAATCCGGTTCATTACATCCGCGACTTCAAACGATTTCAGGAAATTTTGAGTGTCCTGGTCAGACATGGGTTCGGTCACCTCGTAATGGAACTAAAACACAGCGACTCTGCGCTTGGCCGGTTGATTTCATCCTTCCGGTTTGCTGGCCTGGACGAGGGCAAAACATCTTTGATAACTGTTGCAGAGCGCATCAGGCTTGTGTTCCAGGATCTCGGCCCAACGTTCATTAAACTCGGTCAGATTCTCAGTACAAGGCCTGATCTGGCTAGTGACGAAATCATGATTGAGCTCCAGCATCTTCAGGACAACGTTCCGGCTTTCGCTTTTCCTGAGGCGAAAAACCTGATCGAAGTGGAACTTGGAAAAAAACTCGAAGATGCTTTCGCCTCTTTCGATGTAACTCCTCTGGGAACGGCCTCCATCGGTCAAGTCTATGCTGCGCAGCTCCACCAGGGGACAGATGTCGTGATCAAGGTACAACGGCCTGGCGTCAGAAGCCTTATCGAAAGTGATATCAGCCTGATGCTGATGGTCGCGCGTCAGCTCGAAAACCGTATTCCAGAGCTGCGTGCGATCGATCCGGTTGGCATAATTGAACAGTTTCAGCGCGCCGTGAGTCGAGAACTTGATTACACAAACGAGATGCGAAATGCGCGGCGTTTCAAAGCGGCCTTTGAAGAGAATCCACGGGTCGTAGTTCCGGCCGCGTATCCGGAATTCTCGACCCGCCTGGTCTTTACGATGCAGAGAATTCGTGGCGTCCGCATCACAGAATCAGCGTCTCTCGGCATCGACCCGCGCAAACTTGCCGATGTTGCCATTGACTCGGTGCTGACAATGGTGTTCGAGCACGGGTTCTTTCACGCTGATCCGCATCCAGGCAATATTTACGCTCTAGAAGGAGGGAAGATAGCCTTTCTTGATCTCGGCATGGTGGGGCACCTTGACGAGGGGCTGCGCTTTCGCCTGGCCGATCTAATCGTCGCGCTTGTCGAAAACGACATTGATGCGGCGGCACGCGCACTTCAGGCGATGGGTATTCATGACGAGCCGATCAACCGTGCGCTTTTTAATGTGAACGTTTCCGAAATCATGCATAAAATCATCGGTATACCGATTTCCGAAATATGTCTCTCAGAAATTATTCAGGATCTCTTCAACGGTGCGCGCCGACATAAGATAAAAATTCCCCCCGACTGTTATCTGATGGGAAAAGCCCTGCTGACAGTTGAAAGTGTGGCGCGTAATCTAAACCCCGATATGAATATCGAAACTGCCATAACCCCACACTTGAAGCGCCTCATGATCATGCGCAACACTCCCGCGCGGGTCGGCAAGCTTCTTTGGCGCCGACTGAGCGAAGCTGCGGATATCATGGGCGATCTGCCCGAACAGGCTTCTGAAATATTAGCCTTGATGCAGCACAGCAAGCTGACTTTACGGGTAGAAACAGTAGAACATGGCAGTACTATGATGCAAGTCGAGAGACTGATCGGTAAAATAATTGCGGCGATCATTGTTGCCGCGCTAGTCCTGAGCTCCGCCATGTTTATCACGTTCTCGAAGATTGATTACCTGATAATGGGAGTTCCTGCGCAACTGGTTCTAGGTGTCGCCGGCTATCTGGTTGCCGCACTTTTAGGTGTACACATGGTCAGACAGGTTATTCGCCAGACCGATAGAAGCTGATGAACTACTGGAGGTGCTGCTCAAGAATAGTGACAGTTACACTTGGGCTTTGGCACTTCATGCGCACCAGCTTTATCGAAACCGAAAAGCGTCTCTGTCGATAACCATTGCGCCATATTCGGCTGTCACAACTGTGTCCTGACGCCCCTTATAATCACAGGGGCTTTTAAATTTTAGTCAGGATTACTTCGGCGAGAATGCTGATGTCTTTATACCAAGACGACGGCTAAAAAAGCCCGGCACAGGCAAAATCATAAACGCCCACCGTCAATGAAGCCCCAATGTGGTCGTCGTTCCGCGCAGGGAAATTCCCGATGCGGCTGAGCGCGCCGCATTCTATCGTAAATACGCCGAGATGGCCGCTAATTGATTGTTTAAACGGGCAAACCATCGGGGTTTGCCCGTTTTAAAATGCTGACAATGCCAAGTAGGGCATTTCAACCAATCCCTTTCCCGCTAAATCTCTTATGTCCTAGGGAAATGGCTGACGCGCCTTTTCAGCCCTTTCGCGTCCCCCAGGGCCGTTTCAGCCTTTCTGCTTTGCGCCCAAAACACTCACTTTTACCACCAGTGACTTTGAACGGCATTCCAGCCGGTCACACAACTCGCCCGCCGGCCACATTTTTTAAAATAATCGAAAAATAACTGTTTTGGCGACTCTTTCCGCCACCCGGCTTTATATCACATGCACCGCAACAGCCAAGCGCCCTCTCTGGGCTCACCACAGGGGAAACCGTTTTAAATAACTCTTCCGCAAATCCTTATCCCCGCTGCACCGCCCGTCGAATCTTTAAAATACCGACTGTCGCGGAAAAGTAAAGGCCTCCACCCCGTCCGGCTAAATCGCCGGCCGGGTCCCCGCCTTGACTTTCCCGCATCAGCCTGGTTGTCTGGGGTCATCGACGGGCGGCTCCGCAGGGGAAAAGGTTTTCTGGCCAGAGTATTTTGCCGTGACGGCAAACCACTGAAAATCCTTTTCAATAGCAGAAAATACCACTTTACAATGACAATAAATTACATATATTATTGGTAGATGACAAATCGGTTTTCACCAGGGGAGGTTCAGCATGCAGACAATGAACTACAAAGAAGCGGCCAGGTATCTCAAAGTCACCGAAGGCACCCTGCGCAACTGGGTTTCAAAGGGCCGCATCCAGCCCCGCAAAGTCGGCAAACACGTGATCTTCTTCAAAGAAGAACTCGAAACCTGGATCAAAAACCCGCCCCCCGCAGCAACTCCCGAACCCGCCATGAAAGACCTCGTCGATGTTTTTAGCGACGTGCTTCAACTGCCTGCAAAACCTGAACCCAAACCGGCCCCCGCCACATCTGCCCGGCCCGTCGAATGGGTGCCGCAGTTCCACATGACAACCTCCAATCAGGAAAAAGACCCATACGCCCTGCTGCTCGATCTCCCCGGCCCGAACGTGAAAATGACCCCCGATAACATGCGCGAACTCGCCCGCTACCTCGTCGATGCCGCCGAAATCTGCGAAAAACGCCAGTACCGCGGCCTGAAAAACTTCTCACTCTTCCGCGAAAATGAACGCTTCAGAAGTTCCGTTGTCCTGGTTCCCTTCAACCAGATGCGCGACCTGCAGACTCTCGCCCTTGCCGCCCTCAGATCCGGTGACGTTCTCGCCGAAACCAAAGAAAAATACGTCATTCAGTTCATCCGCGACGGCCTCAAACACCAGCTCCCATTGATCAACCTGCAGCTGAAGAAAAAAGGCATGCGCGCCATCACCTTCAAATCCCTGAAAAACTAATACCCGTCACCTGTGTGCCGCGCTGTCCAACACTTCTATTGCCCACTGATTCAGACTTTTCCCACTGGACTTCGCTGCTATTGTAACAGCGGCATGAACCTCAGGCGGAACCCTGAACATCAGTTTTCCGGAAAACGGTTTTTGTGGCTTTTTACCCAGCTTTTTGCAGGTATCCAGGTAGTCCGTTACTGCTTCCTTAAAGGCTTCTGTCAGCTCTGTAACACTCTCACCATGGAATGTAACCATATCTTCAATGCCCAAAAGACGCCCGAAAAAGATATTGTCGCGGGCATCGAATTCAACGCGGGCTGAGAACCCTTTGTAAACCAGCAGATTATTCATGGTTTGAATCCCATCCTTTCCAGAAACTCCCTCGCTGCCTCCACCTGATAAGGCTTGGCTTCCTTCTGCGGGTGCGGCCGATGAAAGCTGACGATCTTGTCACCAAACGCAAACCTGACACGAGAACCACGACCTTCGATAACGACACCACCAAGTGCTAAAAACAGTTTTTCAATAGAACTGAACTCGATATTGCTCTTTGTCGGGGTCGAAAAGATTGCTGCTAACGTCTTCTGGTTCTTGCTGTTCATACTTTGAATATAGCCGCTTTTGTTAAAAAGTGCAATCATATTCTGCTAGCATTCAACCAGATGCGCGACCTGCAGACTCTCGCGCTCGCCGCCCTCACCTTCAAATCCCTGAAATGTTAATCATTGTAGGGGCGTGTCGCGACGCGCCCCGCTTCGATGACAATAAATGACAAACAACACCGCAGCGCTGGCGCCGCAAATCTGCTATCCTTGTTCTGAAACCATGCCCCGAGAGGAAACCCGCCCATGTCCGCCGAAATCATGACCATCAAAGAACTGGCCGCATACCTCGATATCACCGAGGGAACCATCTATAAAAAAGTCTCCAACAACGAAATTCCCTACGCCAAACTCGGAACCCTGCTGCGCTTCCCCAAATGGGCAATCGACGCCTGGGTCAGCGAAAACACCACCCAGCCGCCCGACGCCCTCTTCGACGAATTCGCAAAACTCCAGTCCCGCTACCATTTCAAGAAATGGCTCCAGTCAAAGGGAATCGATCCGGCCGGTCTCACTGATCAGCAGCTGCTGGCGCTCGTCAAAAAAGCCATCGCCGACCTGTCCAGCCAGGAAGAACCATGAAAACGCGCTCCATCGATGACCTGCGCAAATATGCTCTGAGTCTGGCCAGCCTCGACCAGGCAGAAATTCTGAAGAAACTCGGAATCAAGCATTACGACAAGAATATTCTCAAAATGGCCAAACCCGAACTGCTCAAAAACTTCGGAAAAAGCGCCAAAACCCTCAACAAATCGCTATTTATCAAAAACGTCATCTGGCAAACTTTCGAAAAACTCCAGGCCGGGGAAACGCCCTTCGATATCGGCAATCTGCGCTCGTTCTGGTATTACATCAAGGACACCATGCACAAAGCCGGTGCCGCCAAAGGTGATCCATACCTGATCGTTTCTGAAATGTTCATGCTTATGGTTAAAGCCGGCCTTTTCAAATACAGCGACTTCGGCTTTGACGACGACGACAAGGGCAACCGCTGGCACGCCAGGCGCCACCCGCAGATCATCCTTTTTGCCGAAAAAACCGCCTATAACGACCTGATGCAGGAAGTGAACCGCGATTTCGACATCACCACCATCTGCACCGGCGGCCAGTCATCTTACCTCAGCATCGAGTATTTCGTTGATGAGCTGCGCCGGCGCGGCGTCGACCTTGCCGCCCGCTTCTACATCTTTTCGATCGTCGACTTCGATCCGGCCGGCGACATTATCGCCACCAGGTTTGTCGAAAACCTCCAGGACAACGGCATCAAAAACATCGCCGTCTTTCCCGGTGAATTTTACAAGCATTTCCGCCGCAAAGATATTGTTATCCCGGCCAACATGACCAAGGAACAGCGTAAAAAAGTTTACATCCTGCCCCTCAAAGTCAGAAAGTCCGGCCTTGCCGCCAGGTGGGCCGCCAAAACCGGCGGCGTCAACGGCAAAAAGGGCATCATGCACGGCATCGAAACCATCGTCATGACCAAAGCCCAGATCATGAAAATCTTCCTGGAAGAACTCTCAAACATCATCAGCATCGACTTCGAACAGATCGCCAAATACCGCCAGATGGAAACTTTGCGCGACCAGATGCAGGCCTTCGCCCTCAAAAAACTCCAGCTCGGCCTTTAAACCAGATCGTCACGAAATTATCAATACAGCCGCCGCCGGTGCATCAAACTCATTGCTCCACGCCCCAAAAAACCAGCCTTAACGGCCACACAACCAGATTCCCATTCCAAACAACGATTTCAATGGATAAGCAAACTGTAAGTAACGATTTAATCGATATTTACATCGAACGATTTTCTAATAGTTCATTTTCCCGCCCTGATTCGACCATAATATGACGAATCAGCAATCACGAAATGGCATAATTCGTCGAAATACGCTATATTACCGAATATGACAAATCCAGAGATAACAAAAGCAAATACGGTAGAAAGCTTCATGAAAGCCAACTCCACCCTCCGCATCGGCAAAGACGCCGTCACCGATTTTCTCACCAGGCTCAACACCCTGTCAGCGGCAGTCGTTAAAGCCGCCGAAACCAGCGCCATCAACCAGAACCGCAAAACCATCATGGCCGCCGACATCGAGCAGGCCATGACCTCAGTAACCGGCGATACTTCCGACCTGCCGTTCCTTTTCAAACAAATCGAAAAGCTCAACGCCAGAGACACCGCCGACCTTGCCGCCCTGATCCGCGCCTGGGTCGACTCACACTGATTCATGATCAAAGACGACCTGGCCCGCACCATCGCCGAAGAATACGAACTTTCCCTCTCCCTTTCAACGCGCATCGTTCAAACCATGCTTGATAAAATCATCGACGGCCTGGTGAAAGAATCCCGCATCGAGCTCCGCCGCTTCGGCGTCTTCGCCGTTAAACAGCAGGGCCCCCGCGTCATCACTCTCCCATCCGGCAAAAAAATAAAACGCCCGGCCCAGAAGGTAGTGACCTTCGCACCAGGCGCCGCAGTCAAAAAGAAGCTAAACCCCAAAACCAGCAAGAAAAAGTAAAATTATTCTTCTGCCTCAACCGCCGGCAGAAAGACTTCTGAGGGAACCTTGAACCGCCGCGCCAGAGCTGCAATATGCCGCAGATTCAACTCCCGCTTTCCTGCTAGAATCTCCGAAACTACGCCTTGGCTGCCTAATTCCGAAAGATCTTTCTGCCGCAGGCCGTGTTGCTCCATAAGAAATCGCAACATATCCAGGCCCGTTACATCGTCCATCGGGTGCCGCGCATCATCATATTCCCGCAACCGCATTTCGAGAATATCCATCAGACCGCAAAGCGGATGCTTCTTCTTCCGGCCGATCTCGGCCATAACTTCTTCCATAACCGCTGTTGCCCGATCGTAGTCTGCATCTGACCTGATTCTATCCACAGACACAATCTTCACAACATCCAGCCACTTGCTTAGCAGATTAGGCCGTTGCGGAATCCGCTCTTTTGTCGCATTGTCGCTGGTAGTCGTTCCCTTCATGGCTTCACCTCACTTCTTCTGGCGTTTCGGTTTCCATGTATCGCGGTCGTATTCTTCGTGAGTCAATACCGCTACAACGAAAACCTTCTGCCATCTATATTCAACTTTGGTAACCAAACGAAACTTGTTCCCGCCGATGTTAAACACGCACAACCCACGCACATCATCCGCTGCCGGAAACACCGCCCTGATTTCCATCAGATTGTGAAATTCCATGCGGCTCACAACCTTGAACCATGCATCCAGAGGCCCTTTTGCGGCTATATGTATCTGAGCGAATTCATTGAGTTTTCTGCGCGTGATAACATGCATCTTAATTTAAGTATATCTCAATTTGAGATTTTTTCCAAGTATTGCTTTTGCCTTAATACCGGTAATAGGGAAACCAGGCAACTTATGGTGTAGCGCGCAACACCACAGGATTAAACAATTCAAGCCAGATCTTTTTCAATAAGCTTACCTGGGGAACTTTTTTCTCTGGGGGTTGCCAGACCTTTACCGGCAAAGGTTTACTTACTGGCGATGGTAGTAACCTGAAAGTAAGGTTATCAAGTTTAAGGCTTTGGTTTTGAAGTATTGCAATCATGCTTTTATTCTGGTCATTCAAGAATTTATTTTGTTCTGCCAGGAGCATAACAGCCTTTTCCAGATCAGCAATTCTTTCAGCGACGCCTGAGCCCGTTTCCAGTTGCTGAGTTATTGGCGGTGGTGGTGAGCATGTTGCTTTTGTTTCAATAGCAGCGACAGCGGGAGATATGCCAGAATCTACCGCCTGTTTCATTGCTGACAGCAAATTCTCTGACCCGGCAGGTATAAACGAGATCCTGCCTTCCTTTGTTATGTCTATTTCTAAAAGCTTGCACCAATAGCGGCATTGAGTGGCGCTGATGCCTAACTTTTCAGATGTTTCTATTATCGCTAATTTGTTCATGTTTAAACCTGCTTTAAGATTTAATACGCTGTATTTTCTTTAAATCCTGACATCTTATCGGCACAGAATCAGGTTTTCTTTAAATTACCGAAACATCAGCGTTTAAAATTTTACATCCAGAAAATAATCAGCATGATTGCAGATTGGCTATCAAATAACCAAACGGAAGAAAACTGAGCCTTTATTGATTGGAAGCTGTTTACACGAAATTTAAACGATCGTTAAGACAGGCTGCTTTATTGTTTCTGGGGCCACGACACCAACCGAAATTTTATGGATGTTAAGCCTTTCTCGAAAACCACCGTTTTCAAGAAAGGCTCCTGGGTGTCGTAATGAAAACGAAAAAAACGGGGTTCACTATTCTCAAAAATCATTCTTGATTCTATGTTCTCGATTCGCTATCTTCAAAATGAATTTTGAGAACCAGGGGTGTTTATGCTAATCGGTTATGCCAGAATTTCAACTGACGATCAAGATCTTTCTCTGCAGACGATTGCCTTGGAACAAGCTCATTGTGAGAGAATATTCACCGATAAGGTCAGTGGCAGCCAATCTGATAGACCTGGCCTCAAGTCAGCCTTTTCGCATCTTCGTGCCGAAGATACTTTGATTGTGTGGAAGCTGGACCGATTAGGCCGTGGCGTGAAAGGATTGATAGAGCTGATAACAAACCTGGAGAGTCAGAACATTCATTTTCAAAGCCTGACTGAGAAAATTAATACATCGACTCCGGCCGGGCGCTTCTTTTTTCATGTTATGGCCAGTCTTGCACAAATGGAACGGGAACTGATCATAGAACGAACGCAAGCCGGCCTGGCAGCCGCTCGTCAAAAAGGAAGAATTGGTGGTAGAAAACGTTCCATGACAGATAGCAAAATTGAAGCAGCCAAAAAGCTCTTCGAAGCTGGCGCTCTTCCAAAAGATATTGCAAATGACCTTGGGGTTTCTGTCCCGACTCTTTATCGGTGGTTGCCTGCATCAACCAGATTTTAGGCTTGCGTAAATTTCCACGGTGTTGTGACTCCGAATAGTCTGCCATCTAAAAACTGATTTTAGACCACCTGGCGTGCCCTGTACGGAATCCGAAATGGTTTTTGGATAGTTACCCCTCCCTGTTGGGAAAAATTTCTTCCCTGGCTGTATTTTTGAAAAAGTGTTCTCAAAACACGGGAGTTTTGCTTTCTTGTCTTTGAGTGTTTTCAAACATCAATCAAAAAACAGACGAACTTTACCAGGTCAAACAGCACAAATTTTATTAAAATTCGAAAGCCTCCTGTTTGTAAGTTTTTAATACTTTTAATACTTTTAATACTTTAGGCGCTCTGGAACCCTCTTCAATTCTATCTCTAACTATGCCAACTCAGACAAATTTAATGTCAACTCAGACAAATTTAATGTCAACTCAGACAAA
>DAOPYA010000053.1:0-28919 GCA_035352635.1 Candidatus Rifleibacterium sp. | reverse complement strand
AGCTTTGTTCACGGTGGTCTGCCATAACTTTAAAAGCCTTATCGAGCACCACGTCATCGTGAAACCCCCATGAATTAACTGGTGGTTCGGGGTATTCAAGAGCGAGATCTTCGTAGGCAATATATTTTTCAACCCCCATGACTTTGCGCACTATAACGTTCTCGCCGCCATAAAAGCGACTGAGACCATCGATAAGAAAGCCGCGACTGCCATGTTGCCGCTGCATCAATTGAAAAAGACTGACTGCACCTGTGTCGCGCATGACCTGATAATGACCTGGCACTCTTGAAAAAAGCAGACTGATCAAACCATGCAGCGTTGGGTAAGTTGAACAGCGAAAATTGCGGGATGCTGGGAATCTCTGCATCAGTTCGTCGAGAAAGTCACTCGCTGCGGCCGGGATCGCCGGGTTGACCGAATGAAAATAATCAAGCGCCAGAGATTCCTGGGCAATGATCACGACCTTTTTGAAGGGCCTGGGTTCAGTGATCGGCTGCCGTGGGCCCTGAAGCAAGCCTCTGGCCTTAAGCTCAGCCTGTTGTTCTTCAGTTAGAGCTTGCCAGGTCATGCCACCACCAACCGGAGCAGCATTGAGAATGTTTCTGAAAACCCCGATTTTTAAATTCTTTAAAAAAGAATTGCGATTTAGCTGAGTAATTTCATCGATCCAGAACAAGTTACTCGCCTGTTCATCAATTTTGTCAGGTAACAACTGAGGCGAAAGACCCAGCAGAATCAATACCAGCACAAGTGTTAGACGACGACGTGAAACAGGCGTGGGAGTAAGGGTTTTGAAAGTCAGGGCCGACCTGAAGCAAAACCAGGCAAAAAAACCTATAAATGCGAACAATGCCGTTAAAATAATCACATCGCCGATCGTCAAAACTGCCTTGATGGCATAATAGTTAACATCATGAAAAACTCCGCTGTTAAGCCGGGCCAGAGAAAAATGAAAACATACCGCATCGGCAATGATCAAAAACAGAGCGGCAGTCAGTCCTGACGAAAAAAGCCCCGCGGCCAGCCTATTAGAATTGATGCCGTAGAGCAATACCCAGCCGCATAAGATTAACGCCAAGTCTATGCTTGTTCCCCAGGCCATATTGGTCACGAAACCATCGATATAACTGAGATCAAGCTGAGTGACAAAAACATAGTAATTGCAGACCAGAGCAGCAATCAAGGGCAAAAGAGCGGCAATATGAAAATTCGAGGTTGTGGATGGTTCTTGACTCATTGCGGCAGGACTTTCGGAAAGGGTGGATTTCTCAGGCAGCAAGTATACCAGAAGAACTGCCGGTTGGCCAGGCAGGCAAACAGCGCCTGGCTGGCATCAAGGAAGGCGCTTAACCATGCGGACCTGATTGCCGGTACCAAGAAACGAGCATTCATCAAATTGCAGGCGGGCGAGCATGATGCCGCGGCCATGGCACCTGATCAGATTCTCAGGGTCGTTTGGATCAGGAAGATTTTCAAAATCGAAACCAATCCCACCATCAGTCACTAACCATGAACACTGTTCGCGGGTCAGGCTGAATTCGATTTTTACACGGCGTTCCTGGTATGGTGAAGAATGCATGCGCTCTTCGATGAGCTTCTCAAGGCCATCGGGGCCGCTTTCGATGGCATGACTTTTCTCTTCGTAACTTACTGCAAGATTACCATGTTCTACTGCATTAATGAGTATTTCCATTAGCCCCAGACGAATGCCAAGCCGGTCATTGGGCTTGATGGCGCATTCTGTTTCGAGCAGTAACCGGTCAACGATTTTGCCCAACAGAGCCATGTCGTTGCCGATTTCCATGCACAGTTCACGCCGGGTAATCATGCCGAGAACTTCACGGTCAAAAGTTCGGTGTTTAAGAACATCAGAATATTTTTCGAGAATGGCAACGATGTCTCTTAGCAGAACAGGTTTGATCAGGTAGTCATTGGCCTTGAGCCTGAGGGCCTGCAGGGTGTATTCAGGGGAATCAAGGGTGGTGTTAATGATTACCAGAGAATCGCTGTCAATTTTACGCAACTTTTCAAGCATTTCGAGGCCGTTCATCACCGGCATCTGAATATCGGCAAAAACTATATCCGGTTTAAAAGTATTAAAAACCTGCAAACCGGCCCGGCCATCAGCCGCAACAGCAGTCTCATGGCCCAGACCGCGCAGACCCATCAGCATAACTTCTCTGGTGGCTTCATCGTCTTCGACAACCAGTATTTTCATGTGCCGGCTCCCTGGTTTTTTATGGTGAAAGTAAGAATGGTATTGCCGTTTCCTTCACTCGAATCAAGGGTCAGATCGCCCCCGAGAGTTCTGGCCATTACGCGGGCCGAGTATGTACCCAGACCGGTGCCACGGTGCTTTCCGAAGGTAACATAGCGTTCAAAAAAGCGGTCGCGAATCTGTTCAGCGACCAGCCCCTTGTTCTTAATGCTTATTGTGACTGGCGCCTTCTGCAGGTCAATAAACACAGTTCCGTTTTCAGGGGATGCTTCGATGGCATTCTTGATCAGATTTGAAAAAATGGTTGAAAAAAGCAGTTCTTCGCCGCTAACCACAAAACTATCGTTTTCATCAGTTGCGCCGTTGACACAGAGGCGGCATGTGATTTTTTTAAGGGAGGCGAGGCCCTCACATTCACTTATCACTTCGCGTAAAACCTTGGCAATATCAACATCGACCGGGTTCAATCGGTAAGTTCCCTGTTCCATTTTGAAAAGATCGAGAGAATGATGAATCATTTCCATCAGGCGCCGCGTTGTTCTGATCTGAAGGTTAAGAATATCCTGCTGGGCATCATTCAACTGACCTGCTGCCCTCAGCATTTCAGGGGCATTGAGAAAAACGGTCATCGGCCCTTTCAGGTCGTGACGGGCAATCCGTTCTATGTCTTCGCGCAACCTGATGTTATCCTGAAGAATGATATTCTGCTTTTCGAGCTGGCGCATAGCCGCAGTAAGAGCAAGGTGGGTTTTGACTCTGGCCTTAACAATCGCCGGGCTGACAGGCTTAACGATATAGTCAACCGCTCCAAGGGCTAGCCCGTTGACCTCGTCGATTTCTTCGTCTCTGGCTGAGACAAAAATAACCGGAATCCTGGCAGTCTGCTGATTCAGCTTAAGCTCCCGGCAAACTTCACAGCCATCCATGCCAGACATGACGATATCGAGAAGAATGAGATCAGGCTGAGGATCCCCTGAGGCGAGTTGCAGAGCCTTTTGCCCGCTCATGGCCATGATTACCTCATAATCTGGTCGCAAAATGCTACCGAGGATTTCGATATTATCGATCATATCATCCACGACCAGTATTCTGGGCCGTATTGGGGTTTCCATCAGATTTGCTCCAGAGAGATTACGAAAACAGGCTTAACCAAGTTAATTAAAATACCAGTCATTCGTCAATTTTAATCTGCAAATGTTTGGCGATTAAGCGCAATGGTGGGAGCGCCTGTTCAAATTCACCAGTCCTGACCGCCATTTCGATAAGATCAAATTCATTAGCCTGACTGCACTTCCTCAATTTTTCGTGAATTTTCTTGAAACAGTCGATGAGTTCAAGCCGGCTTTCTTTGAGGAGTGCCATGAATTCTGGCAAATCAGCGGCCAGGCTTGCCAGTTCGCCGGCATCAGGGTTGTTTTCGGGCGCTTTTATCACAGGGTCGGCTGGCAGAAGGCTTTTTAAAGCATCCACCAATTCGATCAGCAATTCAGAAAACCTCACCAGTTCGCTGTTTATCTGATCAGCAGGCCTGGCTTCCTTGATGCAGCGTTCCAGAAGCTGAGCCTGGGCGAATATTTCATTCGCTCCGAGGTTTCCAGCAACACCCTTGATTGAATGTATCAGTTGCGCGGCTCTGGCTCGATCACCGCTGTCGAGGATACCGGCAATTCTGGCCGCGACATTTGCCTGCTCTTCAATGAAGCGCCGCAAAAGCTTGATGTAAAGGCCGGTGTTGCCCATAACCCGGCGCATGCCCGAGTCAATATCGAGACCTGGTATCGGCGGCAGGGTATCAACCTCCGAAATAGGCTCGGGGGGAGCAACAGGAACTATTGAAAACGTTCTATCTGGCAGGCAAAACCTTTTGATTGTTTGAAACAGGTCTTCAGGGTTAATCGGTTTGACGACATGCGCATTCATACCGGCCTTTAAACAGCGTTCGCGGGCATCATTCATTGCATGGGCGGTCATGGCGATGATCGGGAGATTATCGAATCGACCATCAGCCCTGATCAGGCGGGTAGCATCCAGGCCATCCATGTGCGGCATCTGAACATCCATCAAAACTACATCGAAGGGCTTCTCGGCGGCCATAATCTCTTCGACGGCCTGGCAACCATCACCGGCAACAATCACCTCACAACCCGCTTGTATCAGCAGTTCCATGGCGATTTCCTGGTTGATCAGATTGTCTTCTGCCATCAGAACCCTGATGCCCTTCAGCTGATTTTTCCAGTCATGTTCTTCGACATGCTTCAGGCTCTGTTGGCGCAATACCGGAGCAAAGATGCCAACGATTGTGTTCATCATGTCAGATGGCGTAATCGGCGCCATGATTATGTCATCGGCAATCGTATCGCGAGCGGCTTTATCGGCGCAGAGGAGCGAGAACTCGTCGCGATGCGCAACCAGAACCAGTGCCGGCTTATTCATCAACGAACTGTCACTTTTAATCTGTCTGGCCAGCTCAATACCGCTGCAATCATGCAGTCTGGCATAAATAAAAACCAGGTCGCATGGCTCGTCGGCATCGCAACGGTGAAGATGCTCAAGTAACTCGCGACCGCCGGCCGCAATTTTCACTTCTGCCGATGCCAGTTCAAGATGCGCCATGAGGCCTCGCCACGGCAAAGTGCGACTGTCGGCAATCACAAAGCGCCGGCCGCGCAAAACCTCGGTCAGGGGAACTTCTTTTTTGCCCTCTGTGCCAAGCCATAGAGAAAAGAAAAACCGGCTGCCACGGCCAGGTTCTGACTCTAATTCAAGATTGCCGCCCATTGCTGTGACAAGTTTGCGTGAAATGCTCAATCCCAGGCCAGTACCCCCATATTTTCGGGTTGTCGAGCCATCAGCCTGGGAAAAGTCCTGAAAAATCCGTTGCTGCTGTTCTGGAGTCAGCCCGATACCAGTGTCACGCACCGAAAATTCAATTTTCACCTGAGTGCTCACCCGTTCAAGAAGGGCGACCCGAACCTCGATTTCGCCGCGTTCAGTGAACTTGAAAGCATTCGACACCAGGTTGGTCAAAATTTGACCGAGCCGGGTCGGGTCACCAACAAGATTATCAGGAACATCTGGTGGAATCTGGAAAAAGAAATAGATATCTTTGCCAGAAACATTTCCGGATACAACATTTGCGAGATCACTCATGATTTCGTCCAGGACAAAAACCGTTGACTCAAGGTTAAGTTTTCCGGCTTCAATCTTTGAAAAATCGAGTATCTGATTGATCAGATCAAGAACATTGTTGCCTGCATCGAGAATCTTTTCGAGATACTCGCGCACCTTATCGTGGTTGCCAGATTTGCGGGCCAGATGCGTGTAACCGATTACAGCATTCATCGGAGTTCTGATCTCATGGCTCATGTTGGCGAGAAACTCGCCCTTGGCAATACTGGCGGCTTCAGCCGCTATTTTAGCCTTTTCGAAAGCCAACTGGGTGGCCAGGCTGTCAGAAATATCTTCTTTAACGGCGATAAAATGCGTTATCTTGCCGGTAGAATCTGCAACCGGGCTAATTTGCGCTGATTCCCAGTAGAGATCACCAGTCCTTCGTTTGTTACAGAACCTGCCGGTCCATGGTTTGCCGCTGGTAATCGTGTTCCAGAGTTCAGAATAAAAAGCCTCGCCCTGCAAACCTGATTTAAGCAGACGGGGATTCTTGCCGATGGCCTCTTCACGGCCATAGCCAGTCACCTTGGTAAACTCGGAGTTAACATACTCAATAGTGCCTGAAGAATCGGTGATTACAATGATGGAAGCACTGGTATCAATTGCTCTGGTCAGAAGTTCCATGCTTCTTGCAGATTTAAAAAGTTGCTGTAGAGCGTCTTGACGCCCGGCAAGTGCGAATGCAAAAAAGGTCAGCAGCAAGCCCATAAAAAAGCACCCGGCCAGCACCAGCGATGAATCCAGGCGATGAATTGCGGTATTAAATGACGGCAGTGAAAAAATGCGAGCCGTAAAAACCTTGCCGGCCGTTTCCATAAATTCAAAGGTCGAAAACATCGCTTCACTCTGCAATTTATAGCCATTACCGGTCGAATCATACAGAAGACTGCCGGGCTGCTCGGCTTTTCCCTCATACAGCATCAAGCCAAGTTCATCATTTGAAAAGCGCAGAAGATGCCGAACCAGGCGGCCAACATGGACTGGGCTAACGATAAAACCATGCAACTCACGCTCATCATTTTGGCCGTCTGCTTTTTTGATCATAACCGGCAGAACGCGAAGAAAACCAGGGCCATCTTTATCGGATTGAGGGGTGTCGAGAAGAACCAGTCTGCCGCTGACAGAAAAGGAACCTGTTTTAATAGCCTGTTCTATGGCTGCCCTGCGAACCGGTTCTGAATTGAGGTCGAACCCGATTGCCTTTTTGGATGGCCCATTCTCTGGAGACATATGCATGACGGGCACCATAAAAGCAGCATTTTCAGAAGGCCAGATGCGGAAATCAGAGTTTCCGGGCAAAAACTTCTCGATCTGCATGGCGACCCCTGGCGATCTTAGAACTGGCGCAAAGCAGATCGCCTGAATGCCCGGGTAATTTTCGGCAATTTTCAGAGTGTTTGAGAAAGCCCGCCACTCTGCGGCGGTAACCCGTTCAGAAGCGCTGAATAGCGCGGCACAACTCATCATCAGGCGCTCATGCCCGGCAAACAACGAGTCAAAACGCTGTTTAGTCTCGTTTACATCAGAAGTAAAAATCTGTCGGCCACGCGCCAGATCGGCAGAGCGAATCGTTTGCCAGAGCCAGAATGACGCAAGCATTGCCACGACAAAAACCAACCAGGGCCACCAATGCGCACCGGCACGACTTTTCGTGATCGGGGCAATTGCCCGCATTCTGGCAAAATCTTTTTTTTCGAGGCGCATTACCGGCTCCTGAAAGATCTATTGCAAAACCGCAGCCCGAAAGACTAAAACCAGACGCGGAAACCAGCCAGCCTTCATAAATAACCGTACACAACTTCTGCCCGGCTGACATCACAAATTAAAAAATTACCCTCAACTGAATTATAACATGAACCCAAGCATGGAACACCAACAAGTGACCGGTTCGCAGCAAAATGATGCCAGATTGCCACGATCATGTTTACAGATGCTATTGATTAAAACATAAATAATGCTCTCCCTGACACATCACGAACAGGCCCGATTGATTGGCCGGGTCGTTGAATCTACGCTACTATGTTTTTGCATGATTTAATCAAAAATCGTTATACTGTGAAACGATTTATGCGAAGCACTCAGGAGGGCAAATGTGGGAAAAACCGCAAATTTTTTCAGTTTAATCGGGCGGGCAACACTCTTGCTGTGCATCTGCCTGGCCCATGCCAGCTTGTCGGCGCAGACTCTGGCTTCGCAAACCTTTCTGTTGAGATTTGTCGATGCAAAAACCCGCAGGCCGATTCCGCTTGTCGAGGCAGAACTTTTTAATGCGCTGCGCCTGTGCAGCGATAATCTTGGGAACATGGCCATTCTCGAACCTGACCTCGCCGGCAGACAAGTCCGCCTGCGAATTCGCGGCCATGGTTACCGCTACCCGCAACTTGATTTTTTCGGCGAAAGAGCAATCAGCCTGGCCATCAAGCCTGGCAGCGTTACCGAGATCGAACTCGAAAGAACGGTTGCAGCTGAAAGACTTTATCGAATCACCGGCAGTGGAAGATTCAGAGACAGCATTCTGGGCAGGTTAACCAGTCGGCCAGATGATTTGCCTGGCAGAGTCACCGGCCTGGATTCAGCGATTCCGGTGGTCTGGCAGAACCGCCTGTTCTGTTTCTATGGCGACACGCTGGGCACTGACCGCCTCAACCTCAGCGGGTCTGGCGCAGAAGTGATTACCGGAACAGGCGTGCCCGAAGAAGCTTTGCCTCTTAATTTTTTCTGTGATCCTGATGGTTTTGCCAGCAGAATGATTGAACTGCCCGAACCTGGATTCATCTGGATCGAAACGGTTATTCCGGTTATGGCTGGTAAACGGGAACTGCTCGTTGCCAGATATGTAAAACACAAAACCCTCGAAGAAGCCGTAGAAACGGGCTTTGCTCTCTTTAACCCGCTTCAGCAGAAGTTCATGCCTGTTAAAAAGTTCAAATCAGCACGTCACCACAAGTCAGCGCATGCGGTCAGAGTTCACATCGATAATCGCCCGGCCTGGTGCATTCAGCCATGGGAAAGAACAGGCATCAACCTGAAAGATTTTATAAATCCGCAAACTTATGCTTTTTACACATGCCTTGAGCCGTTAGCGCCTGAAGAAAAAGCCCAGACCCTCGAATTTGACGGCAAAAAGCTCAAGGTTAAACGAGATGCCGCTGGAAAACCCGTGTTTTCATGGGTCAGCAACGGTATCCCTTTCAGCCCTGCCAACCAGAAACTCTTGCTGAAAGCTGGCATCATCAGCCAAAACGAGCGCTGGCTAGAACTCACCGAAATCGGCACGGGCCATAAAATCTCAGACTTCAGCGGTTCAATCAGCTGGAACGATTACCGCAACCGCTGGATCATGATCTCTCAGGGGCAGGTAGGGGAAATCTGGTTCAGCGAAGCCGACACTTTCACCGGGCCATGGGTCTACGCCCGCCGTATCGTCGAACATGACGGGTATAATTTTTATAATCCGGTTCATCATAGCTGGTTTGATGACGAACATGGCCGGATTATCTACCTGGAGGGTACTTACACCTCGTTTTTTACACGCGAAGAATATAAAACACCCCGGGCAGATTATAACCAGGTCATGTATCGTCTCGATCTTGCAGATGCCTCGCTGAGGTTGCCAGTGCCAGTTTACCGCGTCAACTTGGGCAAAAATACATGGCGACTGATGACCAGAGAGGCGGTGGCCCGGCAAAAGCTCTGGAATCAGATAGTTGCAGTTGAGTTTTTCGCCTTTGCAGACAACGACAGCCAAAACCCACACCTGCAGGCAGTCTACGATCACGCAACCGAATCAGACAAAGCTCCAGTGCTTAAACTGGTGCCGAGTGCAGCCGGACCGATTTTTTTCACCATCAGAAACAACCCCCAGGCACTCGCAGAACTTGGTTTTGCCGAGTCACTGACAGTTTCGGCAAACGGTATCGTTTTTAAGAACACCTCAGACTGCCTGACGATTGACCCGACAATTTTGCCCCAGGTTAATGCCCTCAACCGAGCAGGCAATTAAAAAGCTTCCAGGCTCGGGTTTGCCGCTTCCGAAAAAGAAATATCCTGCCTGAGCAGTCGCCAGGCAGGATATCGTTTTACGAAAAGCAGTTGTCAGTTTGCTGATTCTGAAGCCACAAGGGCTGGAACAGTTTCAGAGGCTACAGATAAAGTTTCAGAAGCTAGTAGAACTGGTTGCGACGAGGTGGCAGCATTTTCAACAGCAGGTAGAACGGGTTGCGATACAACCGGAACAGTTGCCGACGCAGATGACGGAGGCGTTGGTTTGGGCGGCTCGGGTTCAGAAAGGTCTGCCGCTTTGACCATCAATGCCTTGATGCGCTGCGGTTGCACCGCAAAAGCAAGTTTTTCTGAGTTGCCATTTAGTTCCTTCACCAGAGCCTGCAATGACGTATCAGCGCCAGCATATTCGCCATTCAGCCATAGCAGATGCATATTGCCGCTACCAGGCAACTCGACCGTGCCAGAACTGATGAGTATCTTGAACTTAAGGCCATCGAAAGATTCAAGGGCAAGTTCAAGGCGATCAGCCAGAGCGGGGTGCTGAGCCGGGGTACTGGTTGCAATGAAGTCGTCAAAAGCAAGACCCGAGAAGAGAGAAGTAATTGCGGCCACCGCAGCTTGCTTTGTCTGCTGCCCGTTCTGGAGTTTGTCGAGAACAAGACTATCTGAAGCCGCATTGCGAGCCAGAACGAAAGTATTTTTTTCAGAGCCAGAGTATGACCATGAGAGTTTGCTGATCTTTTCGGGGTTGATCTTCAGCAGGTCTTTGCCCAGCCAGTTTTTGGCATTCTTTTCGAGCCACATAAAAGTTGATAGCAGGTAAACGTTGTTATCAGCATTAAAACGGCAATACTGGCCATCGTTGCCAAACCCCTGGCTGCCGTCAACCATGCGTGATTGACGGCCTTTGCCGAGATAGACCCGCTTTATTTCGCCACCGGCTTTATTTTTAAAAACCAGCATGGCGCTGTCTGGCCCCGTCGGAGGCGCGTCATTCGCCAGCGAGGCAACGCCAAGATCAGCATGCTTCGCCGCATTGGCGCTGACCGATTCGACGATTTTTGCAGCTGTCAGTCGCTGAAAAAGTTCTTCGACGCGATTAGGGTCAGCCCGCAGCGAATGCAGTTCGGGCAGGCGCCAGGTTGCGCTGGCCTGTTTGAGACTGATCTGCCCCTGAGCCGCATTTAGAAATATCTCAGCAATACCATCGATTTCTTCAGCAACGACCAGACTGCGGCCGATATTGGCGTCAACAGCACTGCCAGGCTTGCCGGAAGGTTGAATAGCCAGGGCAATGGCGACCAGCACAGCGGCAATCAGCAAGAGTTTAAGGTTTTTCACAGCATCGACCTCCTGGTATTCTGCCTGAAATAAATCACAGAACCGACAATTATAACCAAAAACGGCATTAATAGAAGATTTACAAAGGTAACTCTGACGCCAAGGCTCTCAATATCCTGACGCAGCAGTTTGCGGATTTCACGGCGACGTTTCATGGTTTCGGATTGCTCTGCCCTTGCCTTATCAACTTCACTGCGTTGTTCAGCGCTGAGAATGAGGCGTTCGCCGTCTTTTTTCTGAGATTGAAGTTGATTGATGCGGCCTTGCACCTCTTCAAGTTTTCTGGTCAGAGTAACTTCTTCTTCCTGCCATTTTATCTGAGCTTGCCGTTCGATTTCTTCAACCCGGGTAAATGAGCGGTTTGAGCGACTTCGTGACCGAACAGCGATCAGATCAGATGAACCACCAAGCAGATCAACCGAATTGGCAACGAAGGCCAGATTATCGTTCAGTGGCTGCAGAAGCATGCTGCCGAAAAAATTGACCGCCCTTACCGAATAATCGTTCTGCAGCAGGTCAACATCAGCGACCAGCAGCACCGAAACGGGCGCGGCAGCCTTGGCGACGTGCTGTTTCTTCATGTCAGCCATTTTCGCTTCACGAATCTTTTTGGCGTCTTCAGTTTCTCCTTCAGGGGCCGGAATGGCCGGCGGTTCGGCGAAGGCTGAGGTGAAGGCACCACGCACCATGGCGGCAAGGGTCTTGCTGCTGCCGCTGGTCGGCATGCTTCTAGCGATATCATCAGGAGTCGAGAGCGCCTTCATTGTATCGGTTTCATTGCCGGCAGCAGAGGTCTGCAGAAGATTTGTAAATTCAAAGGTAGATGCAGATGCCTTGCTCAATAAACCTGCGTTGACCAACAACATTCCGTTGAGTTTGCCGGTTACGGCGGCTTCACGGTTAAATGACTCGCCCTTCAGGCTAAGCCAGAGAGGGTGAGCGCCCAGGCCATACTGGCCCATGTTTACCTGAGTGGCTGAATTTATATCGGCCGCGACTTTTCCGGCAGTGTATTCGACGCCCCAGGCCTTGAAGAGAGCCGGAACGTCAGAAGATTTGTTCATCATGGCCATGAACGGGTTGGCCGCCTGTTCGAGATTATCAGCCATACACATCGGATCAACCATGACAATGGCCCTGCCACCCTTTACTACAAACTGGTCGATGGCATAAACGGTAGTCTCGGCAAGGCCCTTCGGGTGAATTACCATCAGCAGGTCGATATCGCCGTCGATGCCAGCTGCATCAACAGGCACAGGGCGAACCTGAAAGTTTTTCTTCAACTCTTTGACAAATATCCAGTCATCGGCCTGGCCAGGCTGAGGTGCCATCATTGGCATATTATCAGCCCGCAACAGGGGCAACGGCGAAAGAATACCAATCGTCGGCTTTTTCGCGGTCGATACCTGCACGATAGCGCGGGTAATATCGTATTCAAGAAATTCTTCGCGATCAACGGCGAAGAATGGAATCACTTCTTCTTTGTCGGCGGCCATGGCGACCATGCCGAGATAGAATTTTTCGCCGGTTGGCAGCCCGGCGGCGGCCAGGCCGTATTTCACTGCCCATTCTTCCACATCAGTGTCAGGCTGCGGATCAAGCAGTTCAAGTTCAAGCATGCCCTTGCTGCTGGCCACGTATTCGCCGAGAAACTCTTCGACTCTTTTCCCAAATTGCTTATAGAGAAAAGGCACGTTGCCCATCGAGCGTGAAAAATAGAATTTAAGTCGGATTTTATCGGGGATTTTTGCAATAACGGCCCGCGAACCCTCAGACAACGTGAAAAGCTTTTCAGCGGTCAGGTCAGCCCGCAGCACTGCAAAACTGGCAATATAGTTTACCGCCACCAGAATAACGCCAAGCAGCAGCACCGAAGTCAGAGAGGCCGCAATGCCGCCTGTTCTTGAATTGTTTCCAGTCATTTTATGCCTCCTTATTCGGCTTTTTTGCGCTCAAGCACCAGGGCGTTAGCCGCCAGCATGAAACCGATTACCGAAATGAAATACACCAGATCGCGGCTGTCGAGCAGACCCCGCTGAAATTCCTGGTAGTGTGTGAAAAAACTGAATGCTGAAATTGCCTCAGAGAGCCATACCGGCAAAAAGCCATTGAGAAAATCAGTAAACACGCCAACCCCAAGCATCAGCATCGCAAAACAGGCAACTACAGCCAGAACAAAACTGATGACCTGATTTTTGCTCATGGCCGAAAACAGACAGGTTACCGATAAAAAACCGCCCGCCAGAAGAAAAGAACCAAGATAGGAGGTGAAGATCAGCCCGAAATCAGGATTACCCAGATAGGCAACCGTCACGACCATCGGGAAAGTAAGCAGCAACGCTATGCCAATAAAAAGCCAGGCTGCGAAGAACTTGCCGGCCAGTGCCTGACCGAGGGTAACCGGCAAGGTGAAAAGCAGTTCGATAGTGCCACTTTTGCGCTCTTCTGACCATAAACGCATGCCGACCGCAGGCACCAAAAAAAGATAGAGCCATGGATGCCACATAAAGAAGGGTTCAAGCGTGGCAGCACGGTTCTCGAAGAATCTAGAGATGAAGAATGTGCAACCGGCCGTTGCCAGCAAAAAGATTACAATAAACACATAGGCTACAGGAGATTCAAAATAGCTCTTCAGCTCGCGTTTGAAAATGGCTTTGAAGTTTCTCATTTTGGCGCCCCTCCCCTGGTGAGGTTATAAAATACTTCGTTCAAATCGCCCTTTTCAACAGTAAAACCATCGACCTGCCAGCTGCGCTGGTGAATGAAGCGGGCGGTTTCCTGGGCGATCGATTTGCCGCTCATCGGGTAAAGCCTTAATTTAAGGCGCTTTTTGCCAGAACCGTTCTCAGCAACCGGGCTGCCGGAAAAATCTGAGCCAATTTCGACGACCTTATCGACACATTGCACTTTTTCGAGGGCGCTGATTGCTTCCTTGAGATCAACATCAATCAATTCGAGGCTGATGGCGCCGTGCAGTTTCGATTGGCTGCGCAGCTCTTCGGGGCTGCCGTCAGCAACAATTTTTCCTTCACCGATAATTATGGCGCGGCTGCAGATCGCCTCGACCTCTTCAAGAATGTGGGTTGACAGAATAATGCATTTTTCACGGCCCATCTTACGGATCAGGCTTCGCATTTCCTGTTTCTGGTTTGGGTCAAGACCATCGGTTGGCTCGTCGAGAATCAGGTATTCAGGGTCATGCAGAAAAGCCTGGGCAAAGCCGACACGCTGCCTGAAGCCTTTCGACAGGGTGTCTATCTGTTGCCAGGCAACCTCTTTGAGATTGCAGGTTTCCATGATATTCTTCACCCGGCTGAAGCGTTCATCGCCATCGTAGCCTCTGACCTCGGCTGCAAAAGTAAGAAAATCGAAAACATTCATATCGCGATACGAAGGCGACGACTCGGGCAGATAACCGATTTTGCCGCGCACCGCCAGTGGTTGCTCGATGATATCGCAGCCGCCTACTGTTGCCGTTCCTGAAGTTGGCGGTAAAAACGTGGTGATCATTTTCATGGTTGTCGATTTGCCCGCACCGTTCGGCCCGAGAAAACCAAGAATTTCGCCCTTGTTGACGGTGAACGAAATGTTATCTACAGCCTTGATTGTGCCAAAATGACGGGTTAATGACTGTACCGCAATCATGGTGTAACCTCCTTGGAATACTTTTCAGAAATTGTATGACCAACAAAATTCAAAAAGGTTTCAACTTTTTTAAATTTATTTAACCCTATACCCCGATGCCCGTTCAAAATACAAACTTTTCGGCCATATCTGCTAAAAAAAATTCAGGACCCGGCAATTGCTTAACTCAACGCTTATCGAGTCTGGTTTTTATTCTGCTTTCGTGGCAGAATATAAGAAGAGTAATTCGGACGGAGGTTTCACCATGCCGAAGCACCTGATGAGAAAGTGGTTTCTCCTGATCGCCATGCCGATTCTGACCCTGATGTTTTATTGCCTTCAACCGGCACAGGCTGATAACGCTACTCTTGGGCTGTCACCTGAACAGCTTGAAGATCTTGAGATCAGAATCGAACCAGTTCTCAAGGGGCGCCCGGTCACCGAAATCCCTGAAACTGACCGTTCATTGCTGTTTATAGCCGAAGGAATTTTTAGCGAATCTTTCGATCTTTTCTTCAGACATGCTGAATATCTTGCCCTCGAAAAGCATAGCTACACTGAAGCAATCCCACGTCTTAAAAAGGCTCTCGCGCTGAAACCCAAAGACTTATGCACTCTCGAACTCCTGGCAAATTGTCACACTGAACTCAAGGAGACCGCCGACGAAGTCTCATGCTGGGAAACCCTGCGCGAACTGATTGAAAACGACGACACAGATGCAACCCGGGAATTGCGCGAACGGGTTACCCTTAACCTTGGGCGAATGGCTGAAGAAAATGAGATGGTCATGCGTCAGGGCCGTCGATATATTGTTTACACGCCCGCAGCCGGCGAATATTTCCACGTCAGCAATGAACTTTCTGATGAACGACTTGAAGAGATTTATCTGCAGGTTACTGGCGACCTCGAATGCATCCCCGCCTTCCGAACTTCAATAATCGTTCTTGATCCGATCAAGTTTGACGCTGTCAAACCGGCATCATGGGCTGGTGGTTTCGCGCAGGGCAGCAAGTCAATGACCCTCAAAACCGACAGCTTTCCGCTGTCAGAATCCGGCAGACTGCCAGCTCGCAAGCTTGTTATACATGAATTCACCCACAATATCGTTTTTATCGCCGGTGGCGGGCGCTGTCCGACCTGGTTGAATGAAGGTCTTGCCGTTTTTGCCGAAAAAAAGGATGATACCTTCACCGAATTCAAACCCCAGATTCCAACACCAGAGCAGATCATGACCCTCGACCAGCTGAATCGTGAATTTGCTGCCATACGCAATATCGATGCCGGCCCACGCGTCGAGCAGGCATACAATCTGGCCGGGCTTTATGCCCGCTACCTGATTCAGAATTATACTATGACGGCACCACGCGTCGTTCTCAACACTCTTAAAATCGGCGAGCCTCTCGACAAAGCCATTTTTACCGTGTGCAAGCTAAGAATTCCTGATTTCGAAAAGAAATTTCGCAATTGGGTACACGACCTGGCCAACCAATAATCTTCATAAAATCTGGTATCGCCCGTTACAATTTCTGCCGCCTTGAATTGCACTATACAACCGCCTTCATGGCGTAAGCGCCCATACAACAAGCTTCGCCACCGGAACCGATCAGGAGAAAAAAAATGGACTCAATGCACCAGAACGGCCCGGCTGGCCGCGAAATTGTCGATATGGCCGGCCGCCACGTAATGATCCCCGACACCATCAAAACAGTTTATGCCCCGTCGCCTTACGGTTTCACCATGCTTTGCACTGTCGCTCCCGACATGCTGCCCGGGTTGTTGCAACCGCTGCAGCACAAAGAACTCAGGTTTCTTCCCACCTGCCTGCACAAGTTGCCTGTCATTGGCATGCTTCCCGAAGTCGCCCCTCTGGCTGAAGCCAGGCCTGATCTGGTTATTGTCTGGGCCGAAAAAAGCAAACCGTATCACAAAAAATCTGAAGACGCTCTGAATTCTATTGGCATACCCTTCGTTTATGTCACCATGGGCGATCTTGTCGATCTGCGTGACTATCCGGCAGCCTACGAATTTATCGGCCAGGTGCTCGGCCGGCCCGACCGGGCAGCAGAATTAAGCGCCTTCTGCCGGCAGACAATCCTTGAAACCGAGGCCGTTTTACAAAAAATCCCGCTCGAAAAGCGACCACGCGTTTATTATGCCGAAGGCAGAGACGGTCTCGCCACTGAGTTCGATGATTCACTGCACGCGCATCTGCTCAAACTTGCTGGTGACGTCAATCTGCATCGCGGAAAGATTCAGACGCATGCCGGCATGGAAAAAGTTACGATCGGGCAGGTTGCCGCTGCCGGGCCAGACGTCATTCTTGCCTTCGACCAGGCTTTCTTCGCGGATGTTTTCACTGACCCGGTATGGAAAGCGGTTAAAGCCGTGCAAAACGGTCGGGTTCACCTCATACCCTCTCTGCCATTCAACTGGTTCGACCGGCCGCCTTCGTTCATGCGTTTTATCGGCCTCAAGTGGCTGATGAATCTTCTCTACCCTGAAATCTACCAGATCGACATGATTGAAGAAACCCGGCATTTCTTCAATCTTTTCATGGGCATATCAATCACTGCCGACGATGCCGCACTCTTAATCAATCAGGCCGGCCGTCACCGAACCACCGGTCTGGCGCCCCATCGCTACCCAGACTCGCTGAAACCGGTGCGCAAGGTTTAACCACCGCGGTCAAACCATACTATCTTTTTCAGATTTTTACAAAAAGCTTGCAAAGAATCCGATTCTCAGGTAGAAAGAAAGAATCAGGAGAGGTGCCGGAGCGGTCGAACGGGGCGGTCTCGAAAACCGTTGAGGGCTATGCCTTCCGCGAGTTCAAATCTCGCCCTCTCCGATTTTTTATTTCTCGGGAAGAAGGGCAATGGCTTATGAAAGCGAAATGGCGGCTGCCTCTTTTTCTATTAACCGCCATTTTTTATTGCATTCCCGGCGTTGCCCAGCAAACCAACATTACTTTCGCAGATAACCGGGCCTATATCACTTTCGAAGGTATCGACGACTGGGAATTCAAGCCAGTCCAGGTTGGCGATAAGTTCGGTTTTTCTACCGAACTGGTTACAGGCAAATGGGGCACAACTTCACCATCGGGAAAAGTCGAAATCTACCCGCTTTTCGACAAGGTCTGCCGTTTCGTCAATGGCTATGCCGCAGTTAAGCTCGATGGTTTGTGGGGCGTTATCGATATCAGCGCCTGCTTCGTGATCAAACCAGCCTGGGAAAAAGTCTGGTCTCCAGCCAATGATGGGCACCCCGGCGAGCTGACCATGCGATTTTCCGGTGATGGGGTTGATTCCAATGACCTCTACGAGGTCGATCCGCTCGAAGACTGGACAAACGGCTTCAATCCAGGTGTTTTCCCCTTGCGGAAAGACAATGCCTGGCACCTGATCAACGCTGACGGAGACCAGCTCAGCGATACCGCTTACCCGGAATTGATGACGATGGCATGTGACAGGGCAGCAGCAATCAAAGATAATCTCTGGGGTTTCCTTGGCCCAGATGGCCTGCCGGCAGTGCCTTTTCAGTTCACTGAAGTCAGCAACTTCAGCGAAGGTCTGGCCGCAGTGCGCAAAGACAATTTCTGGGGTTACATCGATGTCAATGGTAAGACTGCAATTCTTGAGCAATTCGACCAGGCTGAGGAATTCGCCTCCGGCACGGCAATAGTTGTGGCAAAGGGAAATTACGGTATCATCAATCAGGCGGGTAATTTTTTGGTTAAACCAGAATTTCCCTACATAAACAAGCTTCCGGAATCCGATCTCTTCATGGTCTGCACCAATTTTAAAGCGGGTCTGTTTCATCGAAAAAGCGGCATGATCATGCCACCAGTCTACGATAATTGCAAAGTGCTGCCTGACGGCAACATAATCGCCACCCTCGACGGCCAACAAGGCCTATTCGACCTGGAAGGCAAAGTCATGTTACCTCTGGCACCCCGAAATCTCAGCTGCATCGGTGAATCGATCATACTCAGCACCGATGAAACTTCGCTTGCGCTTTACAATCCTGCTGACAAAAGCTTTGTCGAGCGAGATTACCTCGCGATTAAGCCCTTTTCTGATGGCCGGGCGGCTTTTCAGAATCGAGAAGGTATGTGGGGGTTTCTCGACAAAAATCTTAATGAGGTGATTCCTGCTGACTTCACCTGGGTAACCGATTTTAAAGGCTCACAGGCGGCCACAGAAAACGCATCGGGGGTTACAATCATCGACCTCAACCGGCAACCCGTAAGCAAGCAGCAGTTGGATCTTCACCCAATCAAAGACAAACCAGGCTGGTCAAGACTGTCTTTTCAGAACCGCCAGGGAATAATGGATGAACAAAACCGAATACTGCTCCGCCCTGAATTTTCAATCATCCAGGTATTTTCGACCGGAGTAATGCTGGCAAAGCGAGATGTCGGATGGGTGATGCTTGCCGCTGAAAACAGTCCTGCCAGTAATCAGACATATGAAGAGGCCGGCAATGTTTTAGAGAACCGCTGCTGGGTCAAATCTGGCGGCAAAGTTGGCTTTATCGACCAGCATGGGCATGTCGTGATTCCCCTGCAGTATGAGGCAGCGACAGATATGCGTGTGGCAAAGCCGCGGTCAGAAAAGGCGAGCTCTGGGGTTTCATCGCTGCCGATGGCAAAGAAATCCTGCCACATATTTTCACCAGCATTGAATGGCAGTCAAATGGCGCTTTCATTGTCTTCGAGGGTGAAAAAAAGGGGTTTGTGTCACGCGAAGGCCAGTTCATGCAACCTGAACACGAAAACCAACCAGCCGAAAAGAACTGAGAACTAAGAATAACAAATGGACTCCATCGAAACCGAAATAATTGAACCCGCCACCAATAGAGGCAAAACTCTCGACAGTTGGCCCACTATTCTGGCCTATTTAGTCTTTTTCTGTTACATCTGTGTGATTTTTGACCAGGCGGTCAGCAATGACGATATCGATTTTTTTCTGACCTGGGGAGCAGTCGGGGTTCTGGCAGTCTGGGGAATCATCGGCTTTCACCGGGGCATCTTCAATGAATTGGTCGGGCTGTTGCGCTGGGTGGCTCCAATCGTGGTCGCTGGCACAACCGGAAGCAAAGTTGGCGCTCTCGCGGGCTACCCGAACTTCATCGGCACCTGTATCGGCACCCCTCTGGTTTTTCTGGTTACCGGGTATATCTTCCAACTCATGCTGCGGCCAGTTTATAATAACCCACGCAAGCCAACCCTGCCTGGCAGGTTTTTTGGCCTGCTGTTCGGAGTTGGCGAAGCACTGTTGCTGATAGCTGCGGTCGGGGCGGCGATCAGCTTTATACCGGCCAAAAATTTGCAGACAAAAAGCTCAATTACCGCCGAACTTGGCGGAATTATGAACAACCGCATGCTCAAGCCATGGCTTTCAGCCAACGCCAGTGGGCCAATCATGCTGCTGCAACTGGTAAGCGAAAAGCGTTTTCAGGAAAATGCTCACAAGGTCGACTGGCGGGCGGTGCGTAACCAGCTGGACCATATTGCCCGGCATCCAAAGCTGCAACCTCTGGGCGAAAATGCCGAGTTGCATAATCTGCTGCGCCAGAAACGCATTGCCGAATTTCTGCGCCACCCGGTCATCAAAACGCTGATGACCGACCCTGAGCTGAACAGCATCAGCGAATCGATCGACTGGCAGAACCTGCACGCAATATTGAGTCGCAGCATGGCAGTTGCCGAGCTTCCGTTGCCGGAAGCACCCGGCGCGGCAGTCGCAATCGAGAACCCAATAGACATGCCTGGTTCAGCACCGCAATAGCGCAAACCCTCAGAACTGACTCAGGTCAGTGCATCCATTATTGGTCTGAAGAAAATCGCAAAAAAAATCGCCAGCAGAATGCCGACACTGATAACAAAAAGGGCTATGGCACCAAGCTTTTCCATGATGAACTCAAAAAAAGTCTGATCATCATCAGGGCTAAGTTTGAAAATTACCTTGAGCGCATCAAACGCAAAGCCAAAAAGCCCGGTTTCAGGTGCCTGCTTGTCGAGATGATTGCCATAACCTTTTCTCGCCATAAATCCTCCCAAAGATCATTGTTTCGGCAGTTGGCCGGTAACACACTTTATTATCCGGCTTATTTTCGATGCTGTCAATCCTGCCCGATTTCTTAACGGGCAGCGTATTCCCTGATTCCAGCGAAAATGGCTTCAGCCAGCAGATTCTGGCCATCACTGGTTTTTATCAGCGCTGCATCACTGGCGTTGTTAAGATATACCATTTCGATTACCACTGCCGGCACCTGCGAAAAAATCGAACCGGTCAGTGCTCCCTGCTTTGCGCCTACAGCCGTTACCGAATCAGTCTTCACCGGGTTTAATTTTAGGCGCGTACCAAGTGCCCTTGCCAGGCCCTTTTGCATGCATTCGGCTGCGTTGCGACTTTGCTCGATAACATTGTCCGATGGGCCGGTGACACCCTGGCTGGTGCCCTGTTGGTCAGGATAATAGACCGTGCAACCCGAACCCTTGCCAGAATCGCAATGAAGACGCACCAGCAGGGCAGCGCCTGCTGCGTTGGCTGTTTCGGCCCGCTGCCGGTTAGTTACCATGGTATCGACCGCTGATTTAGTTTTTATCGGCTTGAAAGCCGGGTCGGCAGAAATCAGCTTTTCAAGGCGCAGGGCGACTTCCCAGCAAATGTCAACCTCTTTCAGACCGTGATGCGCGCACCCGCCGCTAGTCTCAGAAGGATGCCCCGGATCTATCGCGATTATTTTCACTTTGGCGACTTCAGCTGGCACAGTTAAATGTGCGACTGCCGATACGTTTGTTTCTGCCGCCATAAGACTACTCATCATCATCAACAAGAAAACCACCGCACCTGTTATCAAGCCGAAAATTGCATCTGGAGCTTTATAGCGCATCGTTTTGCCTCTTTATGTTTCTATAGCATGTAACGGCCACAATTCGTTCTGAACGCCATTATTATAGCATGACAAAAAACCACACAGCAGACGCCTCAAAATGCTTCAACCACACAGAGCAGAATCATTCGAGAACCAGCGGCGCTGTTTCCCCGGCGGCAGATCAGACGAATCGATGCTTGCCAGAGAGATTGGCTCGGGCTATAATCAGTTGCAGATTATACAAAAAAGCGAGTTACTTATGCGGGCTTCAGCTAAAAGAAACATGCCGGAATGCTTCACCTGGGCCGATTATCTGCAATGGTCCGAAGGCAAGCGTTACGAAATTATCGCCGGGCAGATCTACGATATGTCGCCGGCGCCGGGCACGGCGCACCAGGAAACCCTGTTTAACCTGGCCACCATTTTCAAAAGCTTTCTTGCAGAAGGAAAATGCCGGGTCTTTATCGCCCCATACGATGTCAGGCTGGCCGAAAAGAAAGAGAACGACAGAAGCTGTTCAAATGTCGTTCAGCCTGATATTTCGATAATCTGCGATCCGAACAAAATCGACGACAAAGGTTGCGTTGGCGCGCCCGACCTGGTCGTTGAGATTTTATCAGCGTCAACCGCTTCAAAAGATCAGGTTAAAAAGCGCCGGCTCTATGAACGCCATGGGGTCAGAGAATACTGGCTCATTCACCCGATCGAACGCTACGCGCATATCTTGGCCCTGAATGCCGGCAAATACGAATTAATCGGGACCTTCGACGATGAAGCCACCCTCGAATCCCATATCTTTGCCGGTCTGACCGTAAAATTCGCAGAAATTCTGCCGGCCCTGAAAGTCGTCAAAGAACAGCCCTTCCCCTTCAAAGCCAGTTCAGAATAGACTTCTGGGGTGACGACTTCTAATAATCAGACTGGTGCATAATTCTTTTATGCAGCGCACAACAGCCTTCAGTCGGCTAATTGAGTATGACCACATACTTGTCGATTTCAGAAAACAGCTCATAGGCAAGTCTGGGCGTAAAAAAATTCGCCTTCAGCTTGTTATGGGAAATGAAACTGCGTTCCTGGTCGGTCATGCGAAAAATGGTCGGGTCTTTTTCCTTGAAAGACTTTTCCATGGCGTCGAGAAAGCTTTCGACCTTCGTGACAATCTCATTCGGGCTGATTTCTTCGCTGAATTCACGGTTTACATACAGAATGCGATTAATGTTAAATAACCTGCCAATCATCAGCCGCTGATTGCGCTGGGAATCAGCATGTTCGAGTTGCTGCTCATACCTTTCTGATACTTTGAGCAGGCAGTTGATGAAGATGCGGCGCAACTGCCTGAAATAAAGAGCCCCTCTCAGAATGCGGCTTTCAGTGATAAATTTGCCCGGCAGCGGGATACTGTCTAAAAAGTTGATATTCTTCGTCGCCGCATCAAGATGCGGTTTGAGGCTGAGCATCAGATGAAGCAGGTCTCTGGCCATTTCAAAATAAATCTTTGTACATTTTACGTAGTCTTTAGAGCCGACCTGAGAAGATTCTTCGAGGGTCTCGGCCTTCTGAACCCGGCTTTTGAATTCAGTTGAGTTCAGCCAGTCCTGGCAGGAATAATAGATATGGCCAACCGGGATCAGCAGATCTTGAGCGCCAATGCTGCTTACCTTTGACTCAAGACTGCCACCGGGCGAATTGAAAATATCTTTAACAATCCGCTCTTTTACGGCGGCTTCAGTCATGGAATAGCTGGTCAGCACCTCTTTTTCGCCGGTATATGAAAGAATTCTGGTGCTCGAATAAGCCTGCCCTTTTCCGGACTCGGCGGTCCAATTGAACCCGGCAGTCAGTTCGTAAAACCCACTCTTTTTTTCGCTGTTGATCAACAGATTGAAATTATCTTTTACCATGTGATGAAGATTGGGCGTATTTGCGCTGGTAATGCCAGGATTCGAAAAGAATACGGTTTCACGGTCAGCAATCTGAGTTGATATTTTGTAGGGTTTGCCGGCATCGTCAGTCAGGCCAATAGCTTTCATTCCATAGATGTTGAGTTCGGATTCCTGGTAGCACTGTTCAAGAACCTTTTCGACAAGCGACGATGCCAGAAAATTCTCTGAATTAAAGGTGGTTTCCTTTCTGAAGCGGTGCATGGTCAGAAAGAAAATGACTGCCACCGAAGCAATTATAAAAAACCCGATCAGCAGCTCGATCAAGGTCATGCCGTTATTTTTGCAACGTTTCATTCCATTTCCCCGGTGTTCTGTAATCCGACCTCAAACATAGTCTGAAATTCACGGTTTTCAGTGGCAAAATTCGCAGTTATATTCACGGTATTGGCATTAGAAATCAGAAAGCTGATGTCTTTGACATTTTCGGCAACGACCGTGCTCTTCGATTTGTCAAACCCCGGACTGCCAATATTAAAATTTTTAACTTCAACCTTGTAGTGCATGAGCTTGAACATGTCTTTGCCAGTGCTCTTAGAAAGCTCCGCGTCTTTAAGCTGGTACAGAACCTGAACATTTCCTTCATAATCGGCAAAGAAAAGGGCAGCCGAGGTCTCGCCTATTTCTGGAAGCAGGAAATCCGTGCCTTCTCTGACCATTCTTACAATGCGGTTCTGCGAATTGAGAACCCGCGACTGCATATTCAGATCGGCTGAAGCCCGCTGCTGATTAGAGTTTGAATTGCTGAACATCCTGAATACCATTGTTGAAAACAGAGCAGCCAGAAGAACAGCGACAACCACCTCGACCAGGGTGAACGCCCGGCGAGGTGACCACGAAAAAAAGCACTCTCTATCTGCTTCAGTTTTCATCTTTATCTTTCGGGCTGATCAGGGTTAAAGACCCTTTTCAATTCAACACAAATTCTACCCGGCGATTCTTCTTTTTTCCGGCATCGGTATTATTGCTGGCAATCGGCCTCGTCTCGCCAAACCCTTTGACTGAAAGGCGCTCGGGAGCAACCCCCAGGAGAACGAGATATGTTTTTACCGACTCGGCGCGGTCGATCGACAACGCCAGATTGTAGGCTGCATTACCGATTGCGTCACTATGGCCGCGTAGTTCGATTTTCATGCCCGGTCGTGACTGCAAAACTTCAGCCAGGGCTTCCAGGAGTTGTTTCTGGTTGGCGTCAAGGGTTTGCACATCAATGGCAAAGCGGAAATCCTTGATGACATAAGTTGCCTCTGGAGTAATCTTGCTGACCAGTTGGGTAATTTTGCTCAGGGGCATTTCTGTGGCAGGAATATTGATTTTCGGGCCATCAGGCCTCGGCTGATCAGCCTGCTTAACACCACCCGGGTTTATGCCCACTACTTTCAAGGCTTCTTCAACTGTAGGAGCCGGTTTGACCACCGCAGCGATCTCGCGAAGGCGTGGAAGGTTATCGTCGCGCTGTTTGATTTTTTTATCGACGATTTCATCGAGATCGGAAGGCACCGCGGCCGGATCAGAAAAATCTTCGTAATAAACCGGCACAAACAACCTGGTAAAGTCGAGAAGATTGGGGTTATAGATCAATCGCCAGTAGAAGAGGTGCCTTTTGTTTTTGTAGGTCACCCTGATCTTAACGTTGAAGGTAAACTCGTCGGTGTCATGGTCAGCAACCCGCAACTCAAATTTTCCGCCAAACAGACTGGCACTTTTATCTACCGGCCCGGATTTAAAAGATCGGTTGCTCCATTGCTTTGCCTGAATATCAGCAAGAACTTCGACCAGTGCCGAATAGCCAATATTGAATGACGACTGATAATCGTTAAGATGCTGGTATTTAAGGCGATTAGCCGACTGGAACTGGGTGATAGAGACAATAAACATGCCAACCGCAAGAGTTGCGAAGAGAATCAGCGGAAAAACATAACCGCGGCGGCACGCCAAAGCTGGCGCGTCGTCAAACCGCGCTAGAACGATGCTTCCTCTGCTGATACTTAAGTTAAAGGCATTTAGCATAAATTCTTAAGTCTCTCGCCAGTAATACTATCTTGTACCTATTATACCTTCAATTTGCACTTTTCAGAATCAATAACGCTCAAAAACAACATTGAAGGCGAAACAATAAGGCCGACTCCGAGCAGACCCCTGCATTCGGCAAACCCTTATTTCGTTCTAAAACTTGCCTGGCATGCTCGCAAACAGTCTTGTTTTGCACAATATGTGCCTTTGCGCGACGGATACAGGACGGCAGTCGTCGAACCCTACTCTCTGGGCTGGCTCAGAATTTCTTGTGTGGTTTTATGCAGTTATCAATAAAGCTTGCTACTGCCAGATCAATAACCCTTTTTCTTGCCGAGGTAATCAGAAACA
Organism: Candidatus Rifleibacterium sp.; assembly: GCA_035352635.1. Taxonomy (GTDB): domain Bacteria; phylum Muiribacteriota; class Ozemobacteria; order Ozemobacterales; family Ozemobacteraceae; genus Rifleibacterium. The sequence continues at coordinate 3,377 of DAOPYA010000053.1, read as the reverse complement.
CTGGTATGACCGCTTGACTTCGCAAGCTGACGAGGGGTATCGCCGCCCCTGGTCTTAAGATTGACCTGGGCCTTGCCGTCTAAAAGAGCTTTTACGGCTTCAAGCCTGCCACTGGCGCTTGCATGGTGCAAGGCTGAATAGCCTTCGCCATCGACATCATCAATTTTTGCACCGCTCTTGAGGAGCAGCTTGATTAAGGGCACTCGATTAAAGCGGGCAGCCATAATCAGCGGTGTCCACTCATCCTTGTCTCTTGCCTTGACCAGCTCAGGCTTGTCTTTTAACAGAGCTTGCACCTGTTCAAGTTTGCCGTTTTCGACGGCATTCATCAATTCTTTGATCTCGAATTCGGTGAAAGGTTTTGGAGGCCGAATTTCATCGGGTTGCCAGTTGAGAATGGCTTTTGACTGCGCAGTCAAGGGCTGAACCCATGAAACAAAAACAAAAATCATCAAAACCGTTAAATAAAGACAGGACTTGTTCATTTTTTTAATTGCCTCCATACGCAATCAAGCCATTTGAAAGATGCAAAAACAGATAGAACCGAACCAACAAACCGGCATTAATACGCCCCTGTTTTAGATTTATCGGGGGTAGAATTATCAATGCAGCCAATAATATTATATATCATTATTGTGACTACTCGGCAAATTCTCGATAAAAGGGCGCATCAAGCAGGCAGCGGTTGATCAGGTGAGCCCAAAAATTAGCTTTAAACTTTGAATAATCTCAGCGCTGTATCTTCCTATTACCGAAAATACGGCAATAAAGGCGACGACTGCTCCGACTTCTAAAAAAGACGTTTTGGTCAAATCCATCCAGGAGCACTGATAATGATCGAAACTTAGCTTATCACCAGCTCTTTTTGCGACAGCATGACAACCCGCTAATCCTTCTACATATTTCGCCCCGGTTATGGAAGCAATCTTTCTGGCAATTCTGTTCTGTCTTTCAAGTTCTTCGAGTGTTTCATCGCTTAAATCCAGTATCTGGCCGGTATTTAAAACACACTGAACCCGGTAGGTATAATATCCATCAGACTTGTCGCTATGAGCCTTTCCAGTGGAAGTAACCGCGTGAATATCAGCGAAGTTGGCCACAAACTCAACTTTTGTGTAGAAGAAAAATTTGAAATGATAAAACACCTTCTTATTAACAAAGTTGAAAATGTAATAATTGTCAGTAAAAAAATACAAACTGCAAAAGAGAACAGAACCAACCCCGGCAAAGGCCATTATTACATGCCACTGCATGTCATATTTCTCCCCGGGGCTTATAATTAAAGCTATTACAAAAGCAACAACACTCAAAGTTGTCAGCCACCAGAAGGCTTTTTCCAGAGGCGTTTTCAAATCAACCTTAATCTCGGTGAACTTGTAACTCGAAAAATCAGTTTCTACCGAAATGTCGTTAAGTTCATCCATACCTTGCAAAGCCTCTTAGCCGATAAAATTCAAAACTAATTTAACATATTCCACCAACCTGATGCATTTATCAACGCCAGAGGCTTGCAGATTTTTGGTTGGGCACAATCGACGTGTAACAGACAATTTGCATTTGGGTCGTCTCTTATCAATCTGTGTCAGTGCAGATATCAAATTCTATCAAATCGAAGAAAACAATCGGAGAATTTTCGGTTCCAGTATTGAATCAGCTAAAAATAATACAGCCTCTGAATTAATCAGAGGCTGTATTAACAATCGGTGCCGGGGACGGGACTTGAACCCGTATGGCTCTCGCCACACGCCCCTCAAACGTGCGTGTCTACCAGTTCCACCACCCCGGCAGGGGATGTGAAGGGATTATAGCCTATACGGGTTTTTCAGTCAAGAAAATTTTGAAAATTTATCAGTTGCTGAGAATCTTGCATTATTGAAAGGGGCAGAACCGAGTAGACCATTCTGTGATTGAGATCAACGCCGGCCTTTGCAATGTTCACTGGACAAAAGCAGTTGTTGAGTGGCAAAATAGCACAAACCTCATAGTAAAGAAGAGAATTGGTTATGCTCGATAAGTTTGAAAAATATCTTTATCAGACAGTGTTCCCGCAGCAACCGCCCGGAAACATCTACCATTACACAACCCAGAAGGGCATTCTCGGCATTGTGACCCGCCGCGAAATGTGGGCCACCCAGGTGCATTTTCTCAATGATAAAAACGAGGTTTTTCTAACTTTCAAACTGCTCGAACGTGAACTGAAGAAGCAGGCTGGTCAGGTACAGACCCCTGCCATCAAAGCCGTATTGAACGATATCAGACGCAACCTGCCGCGCATTGACCAGGGGCACATCTGTATTGCTTCTTTTTGCGAAGAAAAAGATCTGCTGAGTCAATGGCGCGGTTACGGCAACCTGGGCAAAGGCTATGCGATCGGCTTCAATCTCAAAGAGCTCAACAATATCGCCAAGCGTCAGCATTTTGTCATCTGGCCTTGCGTTTACAACCCAGCGCTGCAACTTGAACTGGTTAACTACCTGATCGAAAACTGGTGTCGGGAGTTTTGCGGCCATCAGCCAGTTCAACACGAAAAAATGCTTGAAATTATTAATACAAGTGTCTGCCAGCTCGCACCCATTATTAAAGACGAAAGCTTCTCTGAAGAAAAGGAATGGCGGCTGGTTTCATCGGTGGTATCAAGCAAATCGCCGCAATTCGCTTTCCGCGAAGGCGAATTTTCGCTGATTCCATATTATAATTTTCAGATCGCCGACGAACACGGCAACAGCAGCATCAAAACGATTGTAGTCGGCCCATCGCCGCACATGGAACTCGCACGCAACAGCCTTTCGACCTTTCTCAACGCCAATCGGCTGCCAACCGTTGAAATCATCAGTTCCAAAATACCTTTCCGGAACTGGAAATAGCCCTGCCGAAATTTCAGCAGGGCTTGAGAAAAACGGTTATGATCAGTCTTCTACGGTTGTGGCGCTGTTGAGATACTTCTTGTATTCGGCTGCGGAAAGCACGATATCCGGGTATTCATTGCTGACCCAGAAGCGCCGGCCATCGGAAGCCTTGCGCCATTCGCCGTCAAGAAGGTTAACTTCACTGCCGTAAATCATGGCAATTTTCTTTTTGCTGCGGTCTGGCATCGGCAGATTATCTTCGCCATGCCAGGCTTCAAGCAGATAATTCAGGTCACTGCGGTTCTCGTGAGCGATCTCGAATCTGACACGATCATAAAAGCGAGCAAGAATATCTGAATCAGAGACTTCAGCTGTGTCAATGAAGCGCAACATGTCTGGTCGAGATGCCAGCAGCGAAGTGAACAGTTCTGATTCATGCAACTGGGCGGGAACTGATGTTGCCTCGCCAGAAACCGTAGAATTGATCATGGCATCGTTGGCCATCAGATCAGCAACTACATCACACCGGGC
>DAOPYA010000052.1:0-29043 GCA_035352635.1 Candidatus Rifleibacterium sp. | reverse complement strand
CCCACCAGCATCATTATCACTTGGCCGATAGATGCATTACAAATCCCGGTTGTTCTGAGCAGATCGCCCAGAGAGGCGTAAATATTCATGGTTGTTTCCCTTTGATTATGTTGCTATCAGCTGATGAGAACGACAGACTGACCGGCATTCACCTGACTGCCCTGATTCATCAAAATACGGGAAACAGTTCCAGCAACGGGGGCTTTGATCTCGGTTTCCATTTTCATGGCTTCAACAATGAATATGGTGTCACCCATGCCAACCCGATCACCTTCTTTGCAGGCCATTCTGACGATGGCGCCCGGCAACGGGGAAACAACTTTGCATTCTGAACCAGCAACCTCAGACTGCGAAACAATCGGTCTGGCTCCAAGTTCTCGGGTTATTTCCGCGATGTCTACCTCGAAGGTTTTGCCGTTAACCACAGCTTTTCTGCCGTCAAAAACCACCTCGTAGGCACGGTTTTGCAGAGAAACATTATAGGCTCGCGGGTTTGCCTGGTCACGTTTCGCAGCCCTGGCATTCTGGCTCAACGAATCGGAGCAATTCGCACCAGTTGCCACGCCTGCGGGCATTTTCGTATCTGCGTCTGCATGTGACTTTTTGCGGATGTTAGCTCGCGCCTCCCCCTTGAGAAAGGCTATGCCCTTTGCCTGGCAGGTAGCAGCAATGAACAGGTTCTCATCACTGGTGGGCAAACCATTTTCGGTGAGGGTTTTACGAAAATATTCGAGGGATTTGCCGGGATTGGCGTCGTTAAGCGCAAGAGGCGAGGCAGTGGTCGGGGCAAGCTGCAACTGTTCAGATGCGATACGCACCAGCTCAGGGTCAGGTGCCACCGGGGTCTTGCCAAAATAACCGAGAACCATTTTCCCATAGCCTTCGGCGATTTTTTTCCAGGGGCCTTGCATGACGTTGTTATAGGCCTGCTGAAAATAGAACTGCGAAACCGGGGTTACCGAGGTACCATAACCACCTTTTCGCACTACTTCACTCATGGCACTGATAACTTCAGGGTAACGATCAAAGGTTCCGTTATCACGCATCATTTGAGTATTCGCTGTTAGAGCGCCACCCGGCATTGGCGAAAAAATGATAACAGGATCGACGGATCTGGATTCGGGTGGTAGAAAATAATCCTGCATACAGCGGGCAAAAACTTTTTCGGCTTCAAGGATTTTTTTAATATCCACGCCCAGATCAAAATTTGTGCCGCGCAAGGCGTGCCACATGGTCAGAAAATCTGGTTGGCTGGTGCCACCAGAAACTGGGGCCATGGCCAGATCAATGCCGTCGGCTCCGGCTTCGAGAGCCGCGCGATAAGCTAGAACCGCTGTGCCAGCAGTATCGTGCGTGTGAAAATTAATGAAAGTTTTGGCTGGCAGCATATTGCGAGCCAGTTGCACAGTTCGAAAAACCTTGTCAGGGGTTGAGGTTCCTGAGGCGTCTTTAAAGCAGACTGAATCGAAAGGAATACCTGCGTCAAGAATTTTTCTGAGAACCCCTGCGTAAAATTCTGGGGTATGGGCACCTTCGCAACCGGGGGGAAGTTCCATCATGGTAACGACCACCTGATGCCGCAAACCTGCCTCAACAATACACCGGCCACTGAAAATAAGATTTTCGACATCGTTGAGAGCATCAAAATTTCTGACGGTGGTTACGCCATGTTTTTTGAATAATCTGGCATGCAATCTGATCACATCGCTACTCTGCGAATCAAGGCCGACAACGTTGACACCTCTTGCCAGGGTCTGAAGTTCTATGTCTTCACCGACTGTCTTGCGAAAGGTATCCATCATATCGAAGGCATTCTCATTGCAATAAAAGAACAGCGACTGAAATCTGGCGCCACCACCAGACTCGAAATAGCGAATCCCGGCGTTGACCGCCGCCTCAACTGCCGGCATGAAATCGGCAGTCAGAACGCGAGCGCCATAAACCGATTGAAAGCCGTCCCGAAAGGACGTATCCATTACTTTGACAAGTTTCTTTTTCATGAGTTTTCACCTTGGGTGTAATCGCGAACCGCAGCGAGAATCACGGCGATTTCTTCGCTCGAAGATACTTCATTCTGCAAAACGCCAGCATCAGGTGCAATCGCTGTGACGTTTGCAGGACCGGCCCTCATGAAAAAAGCAATCATTTCGACCATCGCGACCATGATACAGAGAAAAACAAACACTGTAATCATGCCAATAGTCATAATTACGACACCATCGATAAGCATTGCTACAACTCCTGGTTCAGCTACATCAGCCCCCGAGGCGGCTGAGCTTGATTCCTTGATTATTTTTGTGACTGCGTTAAAATTAAACAGGCCGGTCGATACGGCCAAAACCAGTTTAACCCAACAACAATCTACCTATATATGTATTAATTCGCTTAAGCCAGTTATCTTCATTAATTAAAAGAACTATGTGAATATTTTAACATAGATCGAAATAAAAAGCAAATCAAGTAATACCGCCATAGCTGACAGCAGCATTAAGTTCAAACCAGTTACACCACCAGCAAGTATTATTGCCAGCATTAAATAAACCCGCCAACTCTAGTTTTTAAACTTTTATTTATATATTTTCACAAACCAAATTCATCAAACACCCCGCCGCGCGTGCTCGTTTTTTAAAAAATTATTTTTTATAAATAATTCATCATGCAAATACACCCAAATCAAGCGGTTTGTCGTTGATAAATAAATCTTTATTTTTTTATTTAGCAAAAAACAGCTTTTGTCATACGGGTTTTTGACCTGTAATATCCCTTTATTTTCTCATAAGAAGCATCGACATTGTGATTAATTGAGTAGAAAATAGTCCTGCTGCCAAGCCCGTAGGGGATTTGCACCGCCAGTTATCGCATGTGCCCGGCATATGCTTAAAAAGCCGAAGACCCCGCGGTGCGGGGTCTTCGGCTTTTTGTGAGATACTTACAGGAGTATGGTCGTTGCCAGGCCTCAGTCTGCCTTCATCAGGCCACTCTTGAGGAGATCATTCACTCTCTGGCTGAAGCTTGAGCCTGAACCGCCATAGGGCCTGACAGGTTCGACAACAGGTTCTGAGACAGGCTCAGCGACAGCTTGTTCGACATTATCGCTTGCCACTGAGGCTTCAGATGGGCTATTATCGATAGTTTCGGTTTCTTCAGAAACGCTTTCGACAGAGGTTTGTTCTGGGGCAACGCTTGATTCAACACGATCGCAGATTGCTTTAAGGGCAGCGCCGAGGCGCTGCATGCTTGGTGAAAGGCTTTCGGGGGCAGGAACCGCTTTGGCCGACACTGCTGCATGGCGCATCTGGCGAATTCTGGCCATTTTTGCCAGAGCCATCATGAAAGGCCGAACGGTTTGTGGCTCAGCAATGATGGGTTCAGAAGAGGCAGCCGGAGCTACTTCTAGAGCGTCAACTTCATCAACAAAAGGCTTTGCGACCTGCACAGCGACTTCAACCGGTGTTGAAGCTATTTTTTCTGATTCGTTCAGTTTGATTTCATGGTCTGAATCAGCAAGGGAAATCTTGGCTTTACCTGGTTCAAGATTGAGTTTGAGAGGCTTTGAAAACCAGTTCCATTCAGCGGGGATTTCAGTCGGGATTTCTTCAACTTTGGCTTTTTTGCGGCTTTTGCGCGGTCTGACTGCCTGTTTTTCTTTAGCAGGAAGGGTTTCAGAAACAGCGACGTTAGCTACGCGTGCTTCTTTGGCTTTTTTAATTACAGTCGGGATAGAGGGCTTTGCAACTTCAGCGGCTTCTTTTACATTAACGGTGCGGGGTGGTTCTTCCTGTTTCAGGACGGCTTTATCTATTGCAGGAACCGCTTCTACCACCGGAGTCGGTTCAGGTGCCGGAGCTTTTTTTTCGACTGCCTTGGCAACTTCAACTTTGGCAGGAGCTGGTTCTGCAGGAACTTCAACCTTGGAAGTCACTTTTTTGACCGGTGGTGGGGCAACCACCTTTGGCATGGCCGGAGGCATTACCGGGGCTTCGAGGGCATGCAAAGCGCCTCGGAATGAATCTTTATCAGACCAGAGTTGAACCGCCAGAAAACTGGCAGATAAAATGAATAATATTCCGAGGGTCAGCAAAAATGGCAGACCCTTTTGTTTTTTCAGCAGTTTCATCGGTATCCTTCCATTTTGGGCAGTTTACCAGTGAACACACAACCCTTGTTAAGATAATCTGCTGCAACTGATTGTCAAGCAGATCAACTTGCCGGGCCGCAGGCTCAGATGTTGAAAAACCTACCCGTTATGGCAAAATAAAACCGCAAAATTAACCAATGAGGCCTTACTTTTTCATGCGCTCCAGATATTCACCAGTGCGCGTATCAACCCGGATAAATTCTCCAGCTTCAATAAACATCGGTACATTCACGACGTGACCACCGGCGCAGACCACCGGTTTGTTTGTACCGCTGGCTGAATTACCTCTAACGTTAGGTGGAGCTTCGATTACTTCAAGATCTACTGAAGGCGGTAGTTCGGCACCAATGGCCTTGCCGTCATAGAGCTTAACGTAAATTTCCATCTGTTCCTTGAGAAATTTGGTCTGGTCCCCCAATAAGTCCAGTTCCATTTCCATCTGTTCATAGGTTTGAGTATCCATGAAATGCAGGAAATGATCTGAAGTGTACAGGTATTGCATCAATTTGGTTTCTACAGAAGCTTCGTCAACCTTTTCAGTAGTCTGATAGCGCTGAATAAACGTGGAGCCGGTCTTGAGGCTTTTCAGCTTCGCCTGCGCCATAGCCCGCCAGTTACCTGGACGAACGAAATCGATGTCTACGATCTGGCAGAGATCGCCATTGTAGATGATTACCATACCTTTTCTCAAGTCATTAGCAGTAATAGCCATACTATGTCTCCCTGGCTGGAATTTTATCGGCAGATTATAACATATTTTACACCATAACCCGCAGAGAAAATTCTTTGCAAACCCAAGGAAAGCCAAATTATTTTTAATGATATAATTATCAACAAAAACATCAAAATGTAAAACATTACACTTGTTTTTGATTAACAACAACATGATAACTATATCGCGATTAAAAAGTCGCGAAAACCACCCGACCCCTGCGATCGATTTATTGATTATCAAATTTTAATGTAATAATTTTCATCTTTTATCAGCCGCGGGCAAGACACAAAAAAAATTGCCCAATCACCACATTTATCAAATTTCAGTGAATGCCCCCTCGTCGTAATAATTGACATTTGTGCAGCACCAGATCGCGGGTTATCAGCCAGGCACGGCAATGACGCTGCCAATTGACCGCGGTGAACGCAGTGGAACCTCTGTTGCCGAGGCGTTGCACGACTATCGCTTGGCTGCAGTAGTTCTGTTGATTCGACAAACTTAAAGAATTCAACCGGTTGAATTACTGTCTTTTTAGCCGGGGTTGCATCTGTATCATTCTGTAGAGAATTTCATTAATTATTTTCGGGCAGCTTCCGATATTTCTAGAGACACAGCAAAAAAGGTCGGACAATCAGCTGAAACCACAGCGGTTCCGGGCCATCGAAAGCAGGAGGCAGTTCTTTGTTCAGTTACATTTTTCAGGGAATTTTACAGGGCTTTACTGAATTTCTACCGGTTTCCAGTTCCGGGCACTTGACGCTGTTCCAGTATTTCAGCGGTCACGCCAATCTCGAAGCCAACATGTTGACTGACATTGTGCTGCATTTTTCGACACTGCTCGCGGTGTTATTCTTCTTTCGCGCTGACCTCCTGCCCTATTTCACACCAGCAGGATGGCGCGACCCGGCCCGGCGACGCGTTGCGCTGTTGATCATTGTTGGCAGTATTCCAACTGCCGCTATCGGCCTGTTATGCAAAGATTTCTTCGAAGGACTGTTCAGCATGCCCAAGGCGGTTTGCGCCGCTCTCTTCTTTACCGGCATACTGTTGCTGGTATCAGAAAAACTCAAAAAGACTACCAGCCAGACAGACCTGGCTGATTTTTCCTTCGGCCGTGCCATACTGGTCGGGATCGCTCAGGGTCTGGCAATAACCCCGGGGATTTCCCGGTCAGGTTCAACCATTGCCACTGGCCTCCTGCTCGGTCTCAAGGGCGAAGATGCCGCCAGATTTTCATTTTTGCTGATGATTCCAGCCGTTGGTGGCGCAACCCTTCTTGAAGGCAAAGATCTTATTGAAGCCGGGTTGCCGGCCGCCATTGAGCCTGCTGCTCTGTTAGCCGGGGCTGTTGCCGCAACCTGCACCGGGTTTCTTGCCCTGAAGTTTCTGGTATACATAATCAGAGAACAAAAACTCGCCTATTTTGCCTATTATCTTTTCGTCGTTTCGCTTGCCAGCCTTACCTATATCCAATTTGCGGGGAATTAAACCATGAGCACCAAAAAGATCCTGCTGCCAGAAAGCAGCGTGAAGGAACGAACCCGGGTTCGCCGGGCCAGGCCCGAAGAAAGCGGCGAGAAAGAGCGCCGGCAAAGCCAGGGCCGATCGGGAAACCGCAGCCCGCGCACTATGCCCATGGTAACCGACATCCGACAGCGCAATGAAGCTGTCGGCCTTGTGCTGGTAGGGGTAAGCGCATTTTCCCTGTCACTTATCCATTACATCAGTTCTTCAAAAATTCCAGGCCTCATCAACGCCAGCATGATTTATCTGGGAGTTGGCGTCTATATACTGCCGATTCTGGTCGGCCTGATGGGCGTTCAGAGGTTTATGGAACGGCCCTTTCAGAATCTTGGCTGGCGTCTGGCAGGCTGCTGTGGCGTCATGACCTTCGGTCTCGGCCTTCTGGGTCTCGAAGGCGGCAAGCTTGGTGTTCACACCTTTGAACTTTTTTCCGGGACTTTCGGGCCGGTTCCGAGCAAGATTCTTTTTGTCTCGCTGGTTCTTTCATCAATGATTTTCGCCCTCGATATTCTTTATAAAGACCTTCTGGCCACGACTCTGGTCATCGCCAGTTTGCTCACCCGCCTGGCATTTTTTATCTGGGAAGTAACCCTGGCGCTGCTTTCTATGCTGATTGGTGCGGTAAAGACTACCGGCGATCTCGTTGCAGCTGTGGCTGGCCGAATCAAGCAGACCTGGCAGGAACAGGAAATCGACCCGGAAGGCAAGCTGGGCAAACTGCTTTCATTCAGGCCGCGAATGCCGGTGACCGAAGAATTCTGCGAAGAATTAGCAGGCGAAACCCCGGTCGCGTTTGACGACAACGAAGAAGAAGCTACTATTATTCCGGTGCCCCAGTGCTGGCAGGACAACCCCGAGAAGAACAACCCCTCCCCCACCCCGGTGCCACCGGTCGGGGTTGCTGCGCCAAATGGTGTTTGTGTGCAGGTTTCAACCATCACCACTGAATGCGTGTTTGGCAGCAACCATGGAATCTCATCGATCGACGCCACAGAAAAAACAGCCGAAGCAGCTGAAAGTAGTGAAGAACTCAGGGTTCTGGTCAATTTTGAAGATGATGAAGATGACTCAGAAGACGATGATGACGACTGTGTAGATGAAGAAACCCTTAACGACGATAAAGAAAGAAAAATCGCCGGGGCACCTGATGCGGTAAACTCCAAGACTGGCGTACAAGGCGTTTCTCGTGAAACAAAAATTGAAGACGAACCTGTTTATCTTGATGACAACAGAATTGACCACGAACTGAAAAATGACATTCATGATAAACCCATAGCAAGAGTCAATCGGCACGCTGATGCACAGCTCCCGCCCCTGTCGCTCCTCAAAGTTCCGCCGCCACGAGACATTTCGGCGGTAAAATCTGATCTGACCGAGCGCTCAGCGCTCCTGTTGAAGACTCTTGATGAGTTTGGCATCAAGGCAAGCATTATGGATATCGTTGAAGGCCCTGCCATTTCAAGGTTCGAGCTGAAACCGGCGCCCGGCGTAAAGGTATCACGCATCACCACACTGGCAGAAGACATTGCTCTGGCCATGGGTGGTCTGCAGTTGCGAATTGAGGCCCCCATACCCGGCAAACCAGCCCTCGGCATTGAGATTCCAAATCCCAAACCCACTCCGGTATATTTTTATGATTTAATCAAAAACGACAAATTCAAGACAAATCCGGTGCCTTTAAATCTGGCGCTCGGAGTAACCATCAACGGTCAACCGGTGTTTGCAGACCTGTCAGACATGCCCCATCTATTAATTGCCGGTTCTACCGGCTCTGGCAAGTCGGTGTGCGTCAATACCATTATTGCCAGCATTCTGTTTCAGGCACGTGCTGACCAGGTTAAATTCGTGATGATCGACCCGAAAATGGTCGAGCTTTCGAGCTACAATGGGATACCACATCTTATCGCACCGGTAGTAACTGAACCAGAACGTGCAGCGGCGGCTCTGGCCTGGGCGGTTGAAGAAATGAACCGGCGTTATGAAATTCTTGCCAGCTGCGGTTGCAAGAAGATAACGACCTACAACGAGGAAATTGAACGCCTGCGGCAGGACATCGACCCGGAACTGGAACCAATGCCCTTCATCGTCATTATCATCGACGAACTCGCCGACCTGATGATGACTGCATCTGTTGAAGTCGAAACTTCGATCTGCCGTCTGGCACAAATGGCCCGTGCGGTAGGCATGCATCTGATCATTGCCACTCAACGTCCATCAGTCAACGTGCTTACCGGGCTTATCAAAGCAAACCTTCCAACAAGAATTGCATTTTCGGTGGCATGTGCAGTAGACTCTAGAACCATTCTCGATGCCAAAGGTGCAGAAAGTCTTCTTGGCAAAGGTGACATGCTGTTTATCCCGAAGGGGCGAAACAAGCCGTTGCGCCTGCAAGGGGCCTTCGTTTCTGACCGTGAATTAATGGAACTGATTGAATTCGTAAAAGGACAGGGCCAGCCTGAATACCTGGATATCGCGCCAGCGCGCAGCGACAGTGACGACGATGAAGACGATGGCGACGAAAGTGACGACAGCAAATCGGGTAACGCCGATTCCTCTCTCACAGAACGGATAGTCAACTATCTCGAAACTCAGGAAAAAACTTCGACAAGTATGCTGCAAAGAAAGTTCAGTATCGGTTATAATAGGGCGGCCAGAATTATGGATCAGCTTGAAGAAAAAGGACTGGTCAGCCCAATGGATGGATCAAACAAACGTAGAGTTCTCATCGGAAGGAGTAGCACTCAGGTATGACCAAGGAAATATGCCCTTTTCTGGGTAAACTGAGAGATGACAGCCGGTCTGGAGGCGCCTGTATCCAGGAGCAATGCATGTTCTGGCACGCCCAGGATTCAAGGTGCGTTTTTCTTGAAATCGGCACTGCCTCACGTGAATATCTTGAGTCGCTGAAAAAACTTGCCGAGCAGAATGAACTGCTGGCTCTGCGTGACCGTTCGAGCCTCTTCACCACTGAAGAAAAAGCTGAACGCGTGCAGCTCTACATTAACCAGGCCGGAATCCTGAAAAACAAGGGCAATTTCACTAAAGCGCTGCTTGATTACAAAAAGGCCCTGATTCTCGACTCTGATAATCCGACGATTAACAAGGCCCTTGGCGACATTTATTCGGTTCAGGGGATTCTCGACGAGTCGATCAGTTCATACCGGCAGGCTCTTAAAAAGACTCCCGAAGACGGAGAAACCTGGATACGACTGATTCTTCAATATCGTGCCCTGTGCGCCAACCTTCCCGACCGCGAAAAGAGGCACAGCGAAATCGTCGAAAAATTGCGCGAAGAATTGCGACTGCTCGAAAGTGAATCGATGGCGAATTGTATCATTGGCAATACCTATCTGATTCTTCATTCACTCGACAGCGAAAAATTTAAAACTCAACGCGAAGAAGCACGCCTGATGATGGAACGGGCCGTCGAAATCAACCCGGCCAACCTGTGGGCCAACCTCGGCCTTAAAGATCTGTGCATTTATGACGCCAATTACGAGGGTGCAATTGCCCGTTTGCTGGCTGGTATGCAGCATATCAAGTCTGACCCGAGACTGACCTTTGAGCTTGGCGAATGTTACCTGATCGCCCAGACCGAACACGCCATGAAGTCTGAAGAAGCGCTCACCCATGCCCAAGAGAATTATCGCAAGGTTCTTGAAATGAATCCGGGCTATGCACCGGCTTATTTCAGGCTTGGTTATATCAGCGAACAGAAAGCCAGCTACGATCAGGCAATCGAATATTATCAACAGGGCCTGGCCATTAACCCGACCAACGTCTTCGCCCACTTCAGGCTCGGAAAAATTCACCTGCTTATGGGCATGCTTGAGCTCGGGGTCAACCGCTTCAAAGAAATCATTGACCTGTCAAGAAACCGCACGCACGACATATACCAGGAAGGCTATCTTTTTAACAAACTGCGGTTTTTCAAAGAAGCCAACGCGCTCGGCGCCTGGATCGAACTCGGCAAGATTTATGTCAAGCGCCGTCAGTATGACGATGCGTTCGAAGCTTTCCAGAAGGCAATCGAAATTGATGCTTCCAGCCCGCTGGCCATCATGAACCAGATTGATCTTTATAAGATCAGGGCCGCCGGCAGCAAAGATACTGACACTCTTTACAGCAAATGTATCGAACAATACAAGAATTCTGCGATGGTCGATTTTCAGAACCCGGTCAGCCATTTCGCCCTCGCCTACGCCTGCCAGATATTGCCCTCCATCCTCCCCGAAAAGCAGGAAGAACGCCTCGAAGAAGCTCTCAACAGCTATCAGATGGCAATCAACCTTACTCCTGACTTCAAATGGGCTTACTGGGGTCTTAAGAACTCCTATCTGACGGTTTTTGAAGGTGGCACCCCCCTTTACGAGCAGGCGCTTGAAGCCTGCAAACTCGTCACCGAACTCGATCGCGAAGATCCGCGTGCCTATTTTGAGACTGGTGATGTTTATCGCCGCATGGGTCAGTTTCGCCAGGCTTACGAGTATTTTGAACAGGCTGTCGAAAAAGACAAGACCTATATTCCGGCCTATCTCAACATGGCCGAAATCAGAAGTGAAGAAAAGCACCCTGAAGAAGCCGTCAAGCTTTATCAGAAGGTTATCCGCATCAATCCGAATTTTGCCCAGGGCTATTACGAGCTTGGCCGCGTCTACAAAGAGATCGGTGAAAGTGAAAAAGCTCTTGCCAACCTGCGCAAGGCAATTGAACTCGACATTGATTACACTGAAGCGCACTTTGCCATTGGCCAGATATGCTTTGCCGACCGCCAGGATGAAATCGCACGCATCAGATTCAGCCGGGTGGTTGAATTGACGCCGACTCACGACCAGGCGCATTACTATCTCGGCCTGATTCACCACCGCAACGGGCGTTTCCAGCAGGCAATCGACGAATTCAACACCGCCATCAGCCTGTCGGCCAACCCCACCCGCATCAGATACGATCTTGCCTGCCTCTATTTCGATGCCGGCAACTGGCTTGAAGCTAAAAACATTCTCGAAGCCGTTCTGGTAGCCTCACCCACCTATGTTGAAGCAATTATTGGTTACGGTCAGACCCTTGAAAGGCTCGAAAAGCTTAAAGATGCCGAAGATGAGTATCTGAGGGCCATTGAAATCGCTCCCGAATCTTTGCCGGCCCACGAGCATCTGGCCAGGCTTTATGAAACTACCAACCAGATTTACAAAGCTGAAGATGAATTCAGAAGGGTAGTCGAAATCAAGCCCGACCACATTGCGGCCCAGATGTCGCTCGCCAAGATCTATATTGTCAGAGATCTGCACGACAAAGCACTTGACGCCCTGCACGCCGTCGTCGATATCAAAGCCGACATCTTCGAGGCGCATCTTGAGCTTGCCAGACTGTATCATCACCGTCACGCCCTTGACAAATCAGTTGAATCATACGCTCAAGCGATTACGATCCGGCCAGGCGCACCACAGGCTCATGTCGAGCTTGCCCAGGTATATATCGACCTCGACCGACAGCCAAAAGCCATCGAAGAATTCAACCGTGCCCTTGAAATCGACCCATCACTGAGTGAAGCTCTCACCAGCCTTGGCGACATTTATTACATCAGTGAAATTTATGATCTGGCTGGAAACTGCTATCGCCGCCTGGTTGAGCTGGATCCGCAGAATCACACTGCCAGGTTCAGGCTTGCCGAGACCTATTATCATTGTGGGCAGCTCGAAAAGGCTCTCGATGAGTATCTCAAGGTTGCTGAAACCAATGAAGAGCGCACTGACGCGCTGATCAGACTTGGCAAAATCTACGCATCCCTCGAAAAATGGGAAGATGCGGCACGCTTCTATAGCCGGGTATTTGAAACCGACCCAGGCAATTCGATCATTCACCTTGAACTTGGCAAGGTTTACGACCACCTCAACCGGCTGACTGACGCGCTGCGCGAATTTGAAGCCGCCCTTGATCAAGAACCCAACAACGCTGAAATTCTCACCCACATTGGTCTCATTCACCGCAAGCAGGGCAACCTTGATCTGGCAATCGAGAGATTCTCGCGTGCCATTCAGATCGACAACAGCAACCCCGTTCCGCACCGAGAGCTTGCCATGGCCTACATCAACAAGGGCCGCGTCGATAAAGCAATCGGCGAGTTTAAAGAAGCCCTGGTCTGGGAACCCTCCAACATCGCGGTTAATGTTGAACTGGCGAAGGCCTATGCCAGCCAGGGTATCATTGATGACGCGGTTGAGGCCTATCGCAAGGTAATCACCCTTGACCCGCGCAATTCTGCTGCCCATTTTGAGCTTGGCATAATTTATTCAACCCAGGGTCAGAACGATCTGGCCATCAGCGAGTTCAAAACCGTGATCGGCCTGGCGCCAGAGCATCGTCGTGCCCATCTTGAGCTGGCACGCCATCTGCGTGACACCGGCCGCATTGAAGAATCGGTTGAAGAGTTTAACAAATCGCTGCACCTCGATTCTGAAAATGCCGTCATTTATTACGAACTTGGCGATGTTTTCTACCAGCGTGGGCAAAACAGTGATGCAATGCTGATGTTTGAAAAGGCTCTTGAGCTCCAGGAAGACTACGTTGATGTCTACCAGAAACTCGGCATGATTCATGCGTCAAATGAAGAATGGCAGGAAGCCAGGGAATTGTTTGCCCGGGCCATCTCACTTGAGGCTGAAAACTATTCTCTCTACAAGGAACTCGGTGAAGTCTGCGAAAAACTCGAAGACACTGCCGGGGCCACCGCTGCCTTTGAGAAGGCTCTCGAATTCAAGCCAGGCGATCTCAACATTGTTTATCGTCTGGGGGCGCAGTATAAGCAACGGGCCAACTTCGACGGCATGATCAGTCTGTATTCGAAGGCTGCTGAAGCGGCTCCAAAGAATGCGCTGTTTTTCTTCGAACTCGGCGAAGCTTATCTTGGCAAGGGCGACCAGGGCGAAGCCATGGCCAACTTTGAGCAGGCCCTCAGCCTCAATGAAAACCTCATTGAATGTATCTATGCGCTTGGCGGCATTTTCTGGGCCAATCAAAATTTTGATAAGATGGTTCGCCTATACAAAAAGGCTATCAACAGATACCCGACCAACAGCAGGGCGCACTTTGAACTTGGCAAGGCCTTTTACAAACTGCTCAAGGTTGGCGATGCCATTGAGGAATTCAAAAAAGTCATCAACCTTGATTCGAATCACCAGGAAGTTTACCATGAACTTGGCAGGCTCTATCTTGATAACGGCATGCTGAACGACGCCGCGGTAACGCTCGAAAAAGCGGTCGCGATCACACCTGAAAACGGCGAAGCCTTTTTCCTGCTCGGCAAGGCTTATGAAGGCATCAACGAAAAGGGCAAGGCCACTGAAGCTTTTAAACGGGCCCAGGGCCAGATGGAAGACAACTTCGAAGTTTTATTGCGAGTTGGTGAAGACTATCTTGAAAAAGAAATGTTCGCTGAAGCGCTCAAAGAGCTTAAAAAGGCCGCGGAATTTTCCGAAGCCACTTATAAAGTCTATTTCCTGCTTGGCAAAGCCTATCGCGGCACCGGCAACAAAGCCGAGGCTGCCAAAGCCTTTGAAAAAGCTGATGAACTGCAGGAAGCCGAAGATAATTAACAGAAAGAACCAAAGAACATGATGAAGCAGGTAAGGAGACAGGCGAATGATTAACCGCTGGGAAATCCTTCTGGAGAAGGGCCAGACATACTATGAGATGCAGAATTACGAAAAGGCCGGTGCCGCACTCGAAAAGGTTCTGACCGAAAAACCTGATTTCGTGCCGGCCATGAAACTGCTCGCAGACTGTTACCTGCAACTCGATCGCAAGCCTGACGCAACAGGCATCTACGAGCAGATTGTCAGCCTTTCCCCGTCAGACGCTCCGGCGCTAAGTTCGCTTGGTTCGCTGCTTCTAGAAATTGGCCAGACTGATCGTGCTATCGAAATTTACGACCGGGCGACCTCGCTAGAACCCGATAACGCTCAGTTGCAGTTCGACCTCGGCATGTTAAACCTGCAACGTAACGCAGTTGAACGGGCCGAGAATTATTTCCAGCGGGCCATCGAAATAAACCCGATGCTTTCTGGCGCTATCATTGAACTTGCACGACTCAAGATTACCTCAAACGATATTGACGGGGCGATCAGCCTGTTTCAGCGGGCTATCGAAAATGACTCAGAAAACGCCCGGCTGCACGCTGAACTTGGTGAAGCCTATGAACTGAACGGTCAGTACAATGACTCGATCATGGAATACAAGAAAGCCGAGTATCTTGATCCAAACAACCCGGCCATTCATTTCAAAATCGGCAAAGATCTTGAATCACGGGGCCGCTACGAAGAAGCCCTTGAAAAGTATCAGGCGGTCAAAGAGCTCGACAGCTCAAATGTAGAGCTTTACTACCGCTGCGGCAAGCTTTATCAGCGGCTCGAAATGACCGATGATGCCCTGCGTGAATTTGAAACCATCGCCCGCCTCAAGCCTGACTGGCTCGAAATTCGCTACGAACTTGCCAACCTTTATGGTGAGCGTGGGCAGTATGAGCTGCAGATCAAGGAATTCGAAGCGATAGCCGCGCATGATACTTCTTCGCCAGAGGTCATGAAAAATCTTGCGGCTTCTTACGCTGCCAACGGCGATCTTAATCGCGCAATTGACTGTTACAACAATGCCCTGGCCTCTTCGCCCGATGACTATGAAATCCCTGAGCGACTCTACGAAATCGTTCAGGCCGGCGGCGATGCCGGATTATGTCTTGAATCGATTGAGGCCCTCAGCGTCACCCACCCTGACGACCCTGATCTGGCACTTGTTCTGGCGAGAGTTTACGGCGAAAGAGGCATGATCGAAGAAGCCAACGCTTATTATGTCAGAGTTCTCGAACTTGACCCGGCCCGCACTGATATCAAAGGTGAGCTGCGCCTGATTTATCGCAGCAAGGGCATGGTTGCCGAAGAAATCGACGCGATCAATGCGCTGCTCGAAGTCGAACCCTCTAATCTTGAACTTCTCACCGACCTGCAGGCTCTGCTGCTGCAATCAGGGCGCGACCGCGAAGCGGTTACCACCCTGCTGCGCCTGCATCAGCTTTCGCCTTCAGCAACCTGGCTGACGCTGCTCGGCAAGATCTATATTAAACTGGGTTTTGTTTCTGAAGCTATTACCTCATTTCAACAAGCTCTGCAGCTGAATCCCGAAGACACATCTCCCCACGAATCGCTGGCGGAGATTTATAAGCAGCGCGGCATGAATGAAGATGCCATCAGGTCATATAACATTATCATTCAACGGAACCCTGATGACATGAAGGCGCACCTTGCGCTTGGCGAGTTGTATCACGCTCTGGGCAGAACCAGCGATCAGATTGAATCGCTTAAGCAGGCAATTGCGCTTGGCGCTTCTGATCCGCGACTCTATCTTGAACTTGGCAATCAGCTGCTTCTCGAAGGCGACACAGAAAACGGCCTGGCCTATCTGCATCAGGCCAAAGAATTCGGTGGTGGAGCCGAAGACCTGCTGAACAAGCTTATCGATATCTATCTGATGCGCAATTTTCATCAGGAAGCTCTGCGCGAACTTGAAAATCTACGGCAGCAGACTCCCGAAAATGTGGCGCTCTATCTCAAAATGTCGCGAATTTATCAGAGTCGCCAGATGTTCGAAGAAGCCCTTGAGATTCTTAACCAGGCACGCATGGTGGCACCGCAGGATGTTGGCATCACCATAGAGATTTCGCGCCTCTACCTGGCATGCGAAGATTTCGCACGGGTTATCGAAATTTTGCAGGAAGCACGCCAGACTCAGCCTGGCAACAGTGACATCAGCTCGATCATTTCAGAAGCCTATGCACGCTCAGGCGATCACGAAATGGCAATCATGGAACTCAAGAGTCTGATTAACAAAGACTCGCGCAACTTCGACGCCCGGGTTCAGCTGGGTCGTGTTTACGCAATCAGCAACATGATGGACCAGGCGACCATGACTTTCAAAGATATAATTGCCGAGAACCCCGGTCTGGCAATTGCACACGTTGAAATTGGCCGCATTTATCTGAACATGGGCAAGTCCTACAATGACACCAGCCTTATTGAAACGGGTGTCAACGAAATCAAAGCTGCCATAAGCATCGACGAAAGTTGTGTGGTAGCCCATTATGAACTGGGTGTGGCCTTCAACGAAGCTGAGCGACTCGAAGAAGCGCTGGCTGAATTCACCAGGGTTCTGGAGCTTGATCCGTTGCATTCTGCAGCCAAAGAGCATTATCAGGCTCTTATTCAGGTCAGGGTCAGTGGCCAGGCCAGCGAAGGCATCAAACAGGCAAGAATCTTTTCTGAGCGCGGCATGTTCAAGAATGCCATCATGGAATATGAAACGGTTATTTCGCTGCAACCCAACCAGCAGATTGCCTGGTTTGAGCTTGGCAATCTGCACCTCAGCATGGAAAACTATGAAAAGGCCCTGGAAGCGTTGCAGAAAGCAAAAGAAATTGACCCGGAACAACCCGACGTTTATGTGGCACTTGCGAATACCTTTATGAAAACCCAGCAGCCCGACGAAGCTTCGATTGAGCTTCAAGAACTGCTTGGCCTTTTCCCCGACCATTATCAGGGGCTTTTCATGCTGGGCCGGATCTTTCAGGAAAAGGGCTGGGTCGATGAGGCCATCGAAAAATACCAGTCTGCCTGGGAAGTCGTTCCCACAGAACTTGAGCCGGTTCTGCAGCTTGGCATCATGTTTCGTGACAAAAACGATCACGATACCGCCAGAACGTGGTTTCAGCGGGTAATGGAAATTGATGCAGGCAACATGATTGCTTCAGACTTTTTCGCCAATCTTTCAGCGTCTCAGCGAAGCCAGGAAATCGACGAAGCCTTTGCCAAAGCGACCGAAGCTGAGAATTCCGGCGACATAGATTCTGCCATCATGCATTATGACAGCATCATCGACCTCGACAATCACAATCTGGATGCCCGCTACAAGCTTGGCATGCTTTATGAGTCGAAAAACATGTTCGATGAAGCGACTTTTGAATACGAGCAGGCGATGGCCATCGACAAAAATGCCCGCTATAAGGAGCTGCCTCTCAAACTTGGCAACCTGCATATCCGCAAGGGAAAGATCGTTGAGGCAGTCGCTGCGCTTACCCTGGCCAAAACGTACTTTCCAACCAATGTCGATATCCGCATTGAACTGGTAACCCAGTTAAAGTTCAAGGCCCTGAACAATTTTGCTTCAGCCGAAGAACTTCAGGAAGCCAATGCCGAGATCAGACAGACGGTTGAGCAGGGTCAGAATTTCTGTGACTGGCTTGAACTCGGTCTGTTCATTTCAAAGGGTCTCGACCAGACAATCGATGAAGAGAGTGCCATCACCGAGTCTATCGCCTGCTTCGAGAAGGTGCTTGAACTCGACCCTGGCAATGTTTTTGCCATGACCGAACTGGCCAAAGTCTATCACCGGCGCAACATGCTCTCTGAGGTTGAATCTATTTACAAAAAGATTCTTGAAACGGATCCGGAAAGCGTCTACGTGCACCGAAAACTGGCCGATCTGTTTCATGCACAGGGCCGCTACGACGAGGCTCTCTCTGAACTTCGCCAGCTGATCGAGCTTGACCCGAACAACGGCGAATGCCACATGAAAATCATCGACATCAGCAAGGAAATGCTCGGCAAAGCTCAAGATCGCGACCGGCAGTTGCAGGCCATGCTCAAGGACTATCAGGCAAAAGCCGAAGCGAACCCCAAAGATCCCATGGCAAACTTTGGCCTGGGCTACGCTTTCATAACTCTTGGCTCCGGGTTTACGCCAACTGAAGAAGAGCAGCAGAAAGCTGTTTATTATTTCAAGCTGGCCAACAGCTGCGACCCGAACAATCTCTGGCCATACTGGGGTTTGAAAATCGTTTACAGCAAGCAGTCGATCAGCGGCAAACGCATGTATGATGAAGCAATCGCCATTTGCCGCAAAGCATTGAAGGTCGATGAAAATAACGCTCGCGCCCACTACGAACTCGGTGAATCCTTCAACGAGAACTATGATGTGAACATGAAAAACGAGGCGATGGCAGAGTACCGCAAAGCCATTCAGCTCGACCCGAACTATATTGAAGCTCACTTCAGACTGGCAAGTATTTACAGGGTCAAGAACATGTATGACCGGGCCAGCGAAGAGTACAACAAGGTTATCGAACTGGATCCCACCGGGTTGCTGGCCAATGACGCCAAGCGCTCTCTCGTGCATATCGAACGTAGCAAGGGTGAAGCCTGATTATCATAAAAAGCCACCGTGCCCCATGCACGGTGGCTTTTTTTTATGTCTTGACTTCTTATTCGGGTGGTTTTATCCTGCTGTTAACCTTGCAGCCGCAAGGCTCTCTAATCTGCAATATCAAAGAGGAAACTCATTGTGAAAATATTCTTCAGGATGCCCCAACGGTTAAGATCAAGAATCATGCTGTCACTGCTGTTTTGCCTGGTGTTCCCATGGTCATTGCTGGCTGAAGTTCCCAGTGCACCGCAAAATTCTCTGACCTATTTTCTCGAAAGCGACAGTAATGGGGCCGCCGATAAAGCCCCTGAAGTCGTGAAGGCACCTGAACCCTCGACTGAGGTCGCCCCGGCATCAATTGTCGTTGAGCGACCATTCGACCGAAAAGCGGCTTTAGATGCCATGCGCGCCAGACTGGCCACAGCAGAAGAACCCTCAGCAAAAGAAACCGTATCACCAGCCCCGGAAATCGCCCCCGCCGAACCGGTTGCCATGATGCCCGATTCCCAGAAACCAGTTCAGGTGACTGAAGGCAAGGTAACAACATCTGTAGAAAAAGAGCGACCCGCTAAAACCGTGGCAGTTGCCAAACCAGTCGTCAATGAGCCTGCTGTTATTGAGCAACCGGCAAGCGAACAGCCGGTTAAGCCTGCCGAAATAGCAGTGACAGAACCTGCGGCAGCCCCTGAAAGCATCCAGGCATCGTCTGGCGAAAAAGATGTGCCATTTGCCGGGGTTCTGGCCAGAATGCAGCAAAACAGCAACAAAAGAGCAGCAGAAGCCGAAAAACTTGGCGTGGTTCTGCCGAGTCAAGGCGGAGATATCGCCAGTGTTTCGCCGAGTCTGAGCAAAATGCAGCAGGCTATTAGAACGATAATGACCCGCTGACAGTTCTCAGCGCCGAAAAATCCTCAAGCTGTCAAAAGGCTTGAGCTCGATGTTGTGGCGCGGATCATCGGCATAGACGGCTTTCAGATTAACTTCGGTTTTTGAGAAGTGCAGTTTGCCGTTTTTTATCTCACGCCTGGCAAGTTCGGCACCAAGACTTTCATGGCTATCACCAGCCCCGCCGGCCATATCTATCAAATTTTTAATACTCATTTTATGGCCAAGGCTGAATTTTCCGGGCGCTTTAACAACGCCCTCGATAAAAACCAGACGATTGCGATCTAAAAAATTTCTGCTGAAAAATATTACCCTGTCAGCTGGTCTGAGAGTGAAATCCCCTGATAAATCCCCGGCAACAAGCGCACCGGGAGCAAAGCCAATCGCCTCATAAACTTTTTTATCAGCGCCGACCCGCAATACTTCGCCGTATTCATGAGCAGTGTCAGATTTCAGGCAATTTCCGTTGGCAAGCACTTCTGAAAGGCGCATTCCCTCGCGAAATGGAATTTTGCCTATGTTCACGCAACCCTCAAGAGAAACAGGCATCTGGGCAGCAAGCCGTTGCGAGATTACAACCTCGTCGCCATCTTGAAGCGAGAGCGCCGGAAAATCTTCACCAGCTTCAGTTTCGACGGAAAGAAAGGCTCTGCGATAACCGCCGGCATTTCGAAGAATTTCAACCCGGTAACCAGTATCTGAACCGGTAGCCCCGCCACAGAGCTGAACCAGCCGATCAACCCGAAGCTCCGAGGGTTGAACCTCGAAGATTCCAGATTGTTTAAGCAACCCGGCCGCCTTAATAAGAGGGCCAGCCGCCGGAACCTTGATTACTTCGCCGCCATTCAAAACAAAATCATTGCTCAGATGACCGCCGAGCAGATAATCATACAGATCGAATTCAGCAAGCAGTTGATCGTGCAAATACACCTCAAGGCGCCGAAAACTGCCGTTCAATCCGGGGCCGCCCGCTGCCAGCAGAGCATTGAGAATGTCGGTTTCACCATCAAGCTCAAATTCCCCCGGGCAATTGACCTCGCCGACCACCACAAAACTGGTCTTTCCAGAATGAGTGGCTTTTCCAGACTGCCTGAAATTCTTTGCCGCCTCGGAAAGGGTATCGCGACCAAAGATTTTAGACTTATCAAAGCCTGAGGTGCCGGGTTTGAGACTTTCTGACGACTGGCCGGCACAACGAGCCGGAAAGGTTAGAACCAGAGCGCCGGCAACCGGCAACAAACCTGCCAGTGCCAGACCGACCAGACGAGAGTTTTTCATCAGAGGCCTCCTGAGGGGACTGAATTAATTATCGCGATAATTAAGGTTCGGCAAATCAATTTGTCATAATTGTCATATTATTATATCGGCAGTTAAATTGATATAGATTCACAGAGAGGAACAGAAATGTAAATGAGTTCTTTTTCTTGTTTAATATTCTGATTATCAATTATACAAAAAATAGAATTTTAATCATTATAATGATAAATAACAAAACAACGCGCATCAATAATCAATATAGTGATAATAATTATTATAAAGTTTTGTTCGAGCAAAAAAACAGGCCATGGTCGCACTTGAAGTCAGAGGTTCGCTTTCACATTCGGTCATGTTTTCAGTTCTGCTGTAATTTATCTCGCCGCCGATCAGTCGAAACTTGCCTTTTGTGCCGGAGAATTGTATTCTATCTGACATTATGAAATTTCATCTGATTTCTCTTGGGTGTTCAAAAAACACGGCCGACTCTGAAAAGATTGCCAACAGCTTTGTTGCTGCCGGTTGGCTCTGGAGCAAAGAACCCGAACAGTCAGACTTGCTGATGATCAACACCTGCGGCTTTATCAATGACGCCAAAGAAGAGTCTTTGCGGGTCATCATGCAGGCCCTGAGCTATAAACAAAATAACCCCGAAATGAAAACCGCGGTGTTTGGGTGCCTTGTCAGACGCTATCACAATGACATTTCAGCTCAGATCCCTGAGATAGATTTTTTATTTGAGTTTCTCAGCGAAGACGAGCTCAAGCAGCTTACCAGTCTTGGCAGGCATCGGCGGGTAACCCCTGACTACAGCCAGAGTTGGCGCTTTTTTACTCCTGCTCACACCGGAATCCTCAAAATCGCGGAGGGGTGCAGCAATCGCTGTACTTATTGCGCCATACCCGGCATTCGAGGCCCATTTTATTCACGCCCCGAAGCTGAGATTCTCGCAGATGCCGAGCAATTGGCTGCATCTGGCGCTCGTGAGATTTCGATTGTTGCTCAGGATATTACCCGTTACGGCACCGACGCCGGCAAGGCGTGCCAATTGCCCGCCCTGATAAAAAAGATTGCCGCTCTGCCACAGGTTGCCTGGATTCGCCTGCATTATATGCACCCCAGAGGGCTGACCAAAAAGCTGATCAGCGATCTCTACAGCATCAACAAGGTCCTACCCTACTTCGATATTCCTTTTCAACACATTTCGCCTCACCTGCTTGATGCGATGAACCGCAATACAACGCCGGATCACATCAAAGGTCTCATCGAATTCATCCGCAGCAACTACGCAGACGCGGCCATCAGAACAACTTTCATTGTCGGTTTCCCAGGCGAAAAGAAGTCTGATTTTCAGCAACTGATCGACTTTATCGAAGAATACCCTCTCGACCGGGTTGGGGCATTCATGTATTCGGCCGAAGAAGGAACTGCAGCGGCGCTGATGCGGCCGAAGGTTTCGAGGCCGGTTCGGCAGGCTCGTCTTGACCAGTTGATGACCCTGCAGCAATTAATCATTGAAGAACGCAATCGCAGACTTATTGGCCGTGAGCTTGAGGTTATCATCGACGAGATCATCGACCACACTGCGCGGGCACGCACCTGTTTTGACGCTTACGAAGTCGATAACTCGACGCTCATTGAGAACCCGGGCAAACATAAACCCGGAGACCTGGTCAAAGTCAGAATCACCGCCGCCGACGCCTATGATTTCAAAGCGGAGTTGCTGAAATGACGCTGGCGACCAAGCTAACGCTGATGCGAGTTGTGGCCATTCCATTTTTTATGGCGGCCTTTTTCTTCAGGCCCCCCGGCGCTTCTCTTGATGGCGATTGGGGCAAAGCTCTGGCTACCGTGATTTTTATTATCGCGGCGATTACTGATTACTACGATGGCTATCTTGCACGCCTTTACAAAGAAGTAACTACCTTCGGGCGCTTCATTGACCCGATTGCCGACAAACTTCTGGTTTCAACCGCTCTGATTGCGATGGTTGAGTATCGGGCGATCACGCATACCGCCGCATGGGTGGCCATCGTCATTATTGCCCGGGAATTCGCGGTGACCGGTCTGCGGCTTATCTGTGCTGAACGTGGCCAGGTTATTGACGCCAGCAGTGCCGGCAAGCTTAAAACGACGGCACAGATGACCGCCATCATCACCGCTTTGTGTTTTCTGACCATCAGGGTGTTTCTTCTGTCTTATAATCAGCAGGCCTATCTCGACATGCTGTTAAAAATCTATGCTCCGGTAATTCAGGGTCTAATGTTGATTGCCGCGGCAGCCACGGTATATTCAGGTTATGACTATTTCAAAAAGAATTGGCACTTCCTGGACGAATAGTTCAGCGAGTATCAACAGCATCAAAATGCTTGGCTCATGCTTCGGGCTGGGCTATATTCGGCACGCTCCCGGCACTTTTGGCAGCCTGCCCGGCATTGCGCTGTATATGTTAACCCGCGACATGCAGACATGGGCGCAGATTCTGCTGTTTATAGTTTTTTGCCTGCTGGCTCTTGGCGTGGCCGAAAAAATCGAAAAAATCGAACGCAGCAAAGACCCCGAAGAAGTGGTCATTGATGAAGCCGCCGGCATGTGGCTTTCGCTGTTTCTCCTCTGGGATACCAGTTTTTTGACAATTTTCGCCGGTTTTATGCTTTTCAGGTTTTTCGATATCTTCAAGCCCTTCCCGGTTAATCTTTTTCAGACTTTCAGGGGTGGAACCGGCATTCTGGCCGACGATCTCGCCGCAGGCATGCTGACAAACTTCATTCTGCGCCTGCTGTTACTCAAGGGTGTTCTTTAATATCATTTTACTTTGATATCTTTGCCTATCTTTCCCCCACCCTGCCCTTTCGCCTGGCCTGGAGCTTTCGTGATTTGAGCATAAAAAAACAGCCACCCGAAGGTGGCTGTTTTTTTTATACCTTGATTAGAAGGTTACGGGCATATCAACAACCGGAACAACATCGGCACCGATTACAGTTACGAAGCCTTCGGTCATATCGGCAGGCATGGTAACTACGGCTTCACCGTTGTCATTGGTTGTGGCAACACGAACGTTTTCAACACCGGTAGTGTAAACACTGACGCGGGCGTTGCTAACAGCTTTGCCGGCTGCGTCGCGAACATTTACTGTTACAGAGACGTTGTCAGCATTGCGAACGGCCTTTGATTCAGCGGCGATGGTGGTCGGGGCTTTGAAGCGCACGTTGAGGGTGCTGTCACCATAGAGGTGCCACTGTTCCAGCATCATGACGCCAGATTTCTTGGGTTCTGCAGTGTAGAGTTCGAGACCCTTCATGATACCGTTCATGAAGATACCACCGGTGGTTTTGTATACTTCATTGGCGATGAGGTTCTTGTTGAATTCAGCCTGAACGTGGATCGGGGGTACCCATTCCATGTTAGTGGTTGCACCAGCGTAAGAAACGGCGCCGGCGGGGCTTTCGATGTTACCAGAGCGCATCCAGGCTTCGCCGAAACCGGTGAAGTTTACGAAGCGACCGTTAACACAGGCTACGTCCCAGATTACGGGCATCATCCAGCCGTTGCTGAGCTTGCCAGCTTCGGTGTTGCTGAAGCGGGTTGTGCCCCAGCTGGTACCGGAGCCATGGCCCAGGTAATTGATAAGGCTGATGCCTTCATTGGTAGCAGCGGTAACCATGGCTGCAGTTGCGCCTGGATCGTAAGCTTTTACGATATCGGTGAACATTTTGCCAAGCAGTTCGGTGCGGATTTCATCGATGTACTGGTAATCTTTCGGATTGCCTTCTGCAGAACCAATACCGAGAGCTCTGGTATACCAGGCTTTGTTGGTGGTCGGGAAGCGTTCGTAGTTAACGAACTTGGCTACCTGATAGGCAACTTCTTTGTCGGTATTAGCAGAGAGGCGGCTGATGATGGCATCCGGGACATGGTCGTCACCGGCGAGTTTCACATAAACTGCATCAGAGTCAGCGTTTTCTTTAACACCCTTATTAGTCGGGATCTGTTCGGCATCGCCAACCAGCATGACGTTGGTCAGATTGCCCTGGTTGAATTCTTCCTGGATGAAGGCTTTAACTTCAGTGTTGGTTTTGCCAACTGCGCTCATCGGAACGATCTTAACATCGATACCACATTTTTTCTTCCAGTCGACGAAAGGATTCATGGCTTCCATGAATGCATCATGAGCAATAATCAGGAGGCGGCCGTTTTCATCGAGGCGGGGCAGACGGCTGGTAGCCTGTTTGAAGTTCACGAAAGTGTTTTTGTAGATCGGTTCGAAAGCTTTGCTGATCGGGGCCAGTTTGGTCATCTGGTTTTTGGAAATCTTTTCGTCAGCAGAAACGGTAACACGGATCTTCTTGTGCAGTTTGATCTGGTTTTTAACAGGGTTGTACTGAACGGGGTTGACGATCAGGTTAACGCCACGAACTTCACGGAAGATGAAAGGTTCGCCCATTTTAACGAGATCTTCATCAGCCGGATACCATTTATCGTTGCTGTATGCTTCGCCAAAATTGTAGGGAACAACAGAGGGGTTGATGTTGCGGGTAAAATTACCCTTGCTCGGTACGATGCGGGCATCAACGGTGATGATTTCGGATTCGAGGCTGTTGACCTGGAAAACCGGGCGGCGTGAAGGATCTACCATTACCATTGCGGTATATCTCGGCAGAGTCGGAAGATCTTTATCTGAAGAGAGAGATGCTTCGGGGGCGGTGATTTCGAGAGCCTTAGCACCGAGAACACTGGTTTCGGAAACATTGACTTTCGGACATTCGATGTCAAGGGTGGTGGCATAGCCACGGGAATTGTTTACACTGATACCGGCTGCATAGGCAGAACCGGAGCTCAGCAGACAAAGGGCCAAGAACATGGTAGAAATACGTTTCAAGCTCTTTCCTCCTGGTTACTTATAATACTTGTAGAAGCTTTGTTCTAAAGATTATACGGTTTGGTACCCCACCCCGCAATAGTTATTTTAAAAAAAAATAAACTTTTTTTGTCGTATGGTCGAAACTTTCAATAATTTCGAAACTGTTCTGGCTGGCACTAATTGCAACCGTCGGGTTAAATGGTTAGAATGGTTCATAACAGAACATGCCTGGGAGGGTATATGTCGCAACAGGGAACCATCAAGCGCTATTCATTGATAATCAAAAAGGTCGAAGAAGATTTCTACCCGAACTTCAAACAATTGTCTGATTACCTGCACGAAAAGGGCTTTGAGGTTTCAGGGCGCACGATTCAGCGCGACATCGAGCAGCTCGACGCGGAGTTTGGCCTCAAGATTTCTTATTCGCGCCAGCACAACGGCTATTTCATTGCCGAATCAGACCGGATTCAGCTCGAACCGTTCATGAAGTTCATGGATGTATTTCACACAGCTGAAGTCTTGCGCAACAGCCTGGCGAACAGCCGCGAGACCCTTGACTGCATCTCTTTCGATAACGCCGAAAGACTTCAGGGCATCGAGCTTCTGCAGCCGCTGCTGCAGGCGCTCAGGGAAAAGCGCCCCGTGAGCTTCAATTATAAAACCTTTTTTGAGGCTCCGCAGCGCCGCCACAGCGTCAACCCATATCTTCTCAAAGAATACCAGAACCGCTGGTATCTGGTCGCCTGCTACGAAAACGCGCAAAAGCTCTATGTATTCGGGCTCGACCGCATATCAGAGCTGAAGATCAGCGATGAACAGTTCGTGCCCGACCCGAAAATAGACCCACGCCGCAAGTTCAAAGACATTATCGGCATCACAGCTGAAACAGGCAAAATGGAAAAAGTGCTTCTCTCGTTCACCCCGCAGCAGGGCAATTATGTAAAAGCTCTGCCACTGCATCATTCACAGAAGGCCATCTGCGACAACGAAAAGGAACTTCAGATAGAACTTTATCTGATGCCGAATTTCGAGCTCGAACAGAAAATTCTCATGCACGGCGAAACGGTAAAAGTTCTCAAGCCCGCCTGGCTGGCCCGCAACATCAAGCAATCTCTGCAGCAGGCCCTCGAACAATACACCTGACGGGCTTGAGACAATTCGGGCTTCAGGCGGCGGTGACGCTGTTTTTGCGGCCTTTGATGAGCACCAGCTTCTTTTCTGGCATGGTAGCCTCGTTGCGCGCTTCGGAGAGCATTTCGTGCAGGCGGGCGCGGTAGGGCAAATTACCGTTGTTGAAGTTTTCAAGGCCTTCAGGGGTCGCGAAACGGGTGAGAAAATCGTTGAACGTTTCGCCATTCATAGACGGGTTCTCTGAAAGATAATTCGCAACTTCGAGCAACAGGCGCCGCTCCTGCCTGATCAAGCGTCGGGCCGCCCGATAAGCCTTTTTCAGATATATTTTCGCTTTATTTTCACTCTCACTGACATCGTGTATAACGCCCGGCAATTCAGGGTTCATATTGTATCTGACCGCTTCGCGCGTCATACCGCACTGCTGAATCATATCGGAAATAAAAGCCGTTGCACGGGCAATATCGCTTGAAGCTCCTGCTGTGGCGCCGCTGCCACCAAAAAAAATCTTTTCGGCGGCCAGCCCGGCCAGACAAATGGTGGCTTCATTTTTGAATGCTTTGAAAGAGCCCACTTCGCGCGTATTGTTCTCATAAAACGCATAGCCTTCAGAGCCAGGCATAGATGAGCGCGAGTAAATTTCTTTTGGCAGGCGACCAGTGAGAATTGTTCCCACAATTGCATGAGCAGCTTCATGCACCGCAGTTACAGCCTGTTTATCATCAGGAATGAGCGGCTCTTTTCTGATTTTGAAAAGCGTTACAGGAATCTCGCTGGTAAACAACCGTGCAGAGGCTCTGTGATAGTCGCAGACGATCTGCCGGTTTTTCACGCTCAGCAAAATTCTTTCAACCGCTTGGTTGGTCGAGAATGCCGAGGCATAAATTCGCCCAAGGTTTGCCCTGACAATCTGATTCAGGCTTGAAATAAGCGGTCTGACGCCCTGGGTCGGAACCACGCCTTCCTGATAAATAAGCTCTTTCAGGCTGGCGTCAAATTCGAGTCGCACCTTCTTTTCCTGGAAAAAGCGCTGCGCAATACGGTCGAGCTCGATTTCAATGAGCTTCTGAAAAGACTGGCGGCTCATCGAAGGGTAAATCACGTGGTTATTGCCGAGTCTGGCGATCTGTTCAGGCCTGAAGCGGCTTTTAAGAGCCTCCTTGATCTGATGGATCGTTATGCCGAGGCTGCTGCGGTAGAATACGTCAGCATCGATTTCACCGTTGAAATTGTCGGCAGCCGCATAGGCTTCGTCGAGGTTTCCCATGACGAAAATCAGCAGATTTGTGAACGTGGTGTGATTCTGCCCCTGAAGGCTGTCAATAAAGTCTTTCAGCGCCGCGAGTGTCTGCCGCTCATCAAGACGGTTAAAGAATTCTCTGGCCTCGCATTCAAGCCTGAAATTTGGGTTTGAACTTTCATTATTGTAGATAAAATTGCCAAGAAAATCGTCTGGTATCAGGTGAACTTCCTGTTTCGACTTTCCTCTGTCTCTATAGCCGATGAAGTTATCGAATTCCTTTACAAACAGCTTTTTGCCGGCGGTAACCTTCCCTTTGCGGGCTTTCAGACCGCGACCGATCATGCCCGTAAGTTTTGCGTAGAATTCACTGATTCTGAATAATTCAGGCCCGCCGGAAAACGAATGCACCGTGCCGGAATCGAGAAGATCCCAGATTATCCGTTCGCCGTAGTTCTTTACTTCGACGCCGCGTTCATCGATGGTTCTGGCGTGCTGAAATTCATCGAGGGCAATTATTTTCCGGTCAAACCTGGCAATCTTATCGAGGTAACCACTGTGAATTCCCCACTGGCCGCTCTGGCCAAGATCGAAACGAACGAAGCTGTTGGCGCAGCCGATAAGTTCGACCAGCCGGCTGACCAGAGCGGTTTTGCCGACGCCGGTCATGCCCCACAGGTTGATGATGCAGGGCTGTTCCTGCATTTCGGGGAACACGAACCAGCAACTGACCTGTCGCACGATTTCGTCGATAATCGCGTCGAGGCCGACGAATTCTTTTTTCAGATGTTCCCCGGCCCGCTCGAGAATCTGCATCTTTTCAACAAACAATTCCCGGTCGTTGCGTGCAGCGCCATCGGTAGCAGTTTTTCTGTTCATGCTGAAGCACTCCTTAGTTTTAACTACCTTCAGCATACCCTGCCACAACGACAAATCACGTCAAACAAGAATCTTCTCTCTGCCTTCATTGACGGCGGGCGATTTTGATTTGTCGGTCTGGGTTTTCTGGGCGACGCAAATGAAAAGCCTTTTCAAGAGCCTGCCCGCTC